>DAKU01000057.1:0-9534 GCA_002508425.1 Methanosarcinaceae archaeon UBA470 | reverse complement strand
TTAAGGTCACAATCCTGTCCAATTACGAAAGTCTCATCAAAATATCCAATGTCTTCAATTATTTGTTTTCTGTAGAATGCATTACAATTCGGTATGGATTGCACATACTTCCTTTCAGAGGAATTACTTGACTGTGCAGAGCCTCCTGATCCTAAAAAAGTCTCCTGGGTATGACCCACTACACGGGCAAACAATGAGTCTGTGTTAAATATTAAGTTCGGACCACCAATGCATGCAACATTTTCTGGAGCATTTAACATTTCATTGACTAGCGTGCTAAGCCAAGACTTATCTGCCCGGCAGTCTCCATCTGTAAATGCGATATATTCTCCTTTAGCCTCTTTAACTCCAAGGTTCCTTGCAGCCGCCACATTCTTTTTTTCGTTTAGAAGAAGCTTGATCGGATATTGTTTAACAAGGTTTTGAGTATTGTCCGTAGACATACCGTCGACCATAATTATTTCATACAATTCTTTTGGATAATCCTGATTTAGGAGAGATTCTATACATTCAACAATGTATCTTTCTTCATTTCGGATTCCAACCACTATTGAAACAAATGGATTACTCAAACGTTTTTCACCAACCCTTTATTGTATTGATTTCATTTTTTTCAATAACTGAGTAGTAGCATGTAAATTCAGAGCACTGAATATTGCCAGCGAGCCCACCATAAAAAGTAATACCATTAAAATTGCTGGTCCAAATGGTACATAGCCATTGCTATTGTATGAGTTAATCACCATTCCTCCAATCACCAGTCCTGCACAGAATAACAGTACTCCTGGCAACCCAATATAAAAAAGAGGGTGTTTGTACTCAATTTCACTGATTATGTTTGCCAGTACTTTCATGCCATGGAACACTGGATTGTGTGTGGAGGTATCTTCGATATCGTACCTGCAGGTGATAGGTACTTCTTCTATTTTCAAACCTTGATCTTTTAGCTGCAACAGGATTTCTGAACCTGCTGCCATTCCCGTGTTCTCTATTCTTATCTTGTTGATGGCATTGGCAGAATAAGCACGGAAACCACTCTGTGTATCTGTGATCTTTATATCTCCGCCCTGGTTTGTAGCAAAATCCAGTACCTTCATGCCGATTTTTCTATAAAACGGGACTTTAACTGTGTGGTTTTTGAGAAATCTTGAGCCTATGCAGACATCTGCTTCATTATTAAGAATTGGTTGTAAAACTTGCTGGATATCTAAAGGATCGTGCTGTCCATCGGCATCCAGTATTACCATTGCTGTAACCTGCATTTTCTTTGCAGTTTCAAAGCAACTGCGTATAGATGCACCGTATCCCATATTCTGCTCATGGTAAACGACAGTGGCACCACAAGCAGTTGCAATCATGGCAGTAGCATCAGTACTACCATCATTGATGACTATGACCTCATCTACATAAGGCTTGCATCCAACAACAGTTTTTCCAATGAATTTCTCTTCATTGAAAGCAGGCATTGCAGCGATTATTTTTCCATGGTTAGACTGCAGAGAATCATTTGTAGTAGTGGAATCTATAATTGTGTTGCATCCTTTCTTGTTCAAAAAATGTATCTTATTTGCAGTAATAGTACTGAAATTAGTATCAGTCTCTTTTAGGGGCAATGATTCCACTATCTCAGAAGCCATGTGTTAATCCTCCCGAAAGAGTAATCATAGCGCATTTGGTAATTTTTTTGTTAGAGCTAGTTTTATCTGTTTTTTTAGTCATGTCTAGCCTCTCAAGGACAGTACTGGCAAATCCTTAGTAAATTATTCTGGGGAAATTGTATTCGAGTAGATATATACTGTAAATTATATAATTATAATTTATATACTTATTTATATTTGATTATTAGTACTATTTTTATTACATTGACTCGGACGAGTTTAGTAAAAATAAAAATCTAACTAATTCCTAAAATTATTTGGCGTTTATGTTTTATTTCCTGAAGGGTATAGAACTAGCATTGTAGCAAAATTTGATACTATTTGCCGAATTCCCAACCATTGCAGCGCCAGTAGCTGCAATCCTTGATCTTGCATTCGTGTTCATGCACAGTGAGGAGTAGGCATCTAGCTGACCTTTAAATTCCTTTTTTTTCTTTTTCTGTTTATATTTTACATCTATATCTTTATAGAAGCAGTTCCTATTACCCTGCAATAATTCCAAAAAAGAGGATCTATATGGAACAACTGATCGATTATTTGAAAAAGCTATCCAATGCACATGGCATTTCCGGCCATGAGGACAGTATCCGTGCCATAATGGAGGCAGGGCTCAAGCCCTACGTGGACGAGGTGACAACTGACAAGCTGGGCAATCTCATAGCCACTAAAAAAGGAAACGGACCATCGATAATGATCGCTACTCATATGGATGAGATCGGTCTGATGGTGCAGTATATAGATGATAAGGGCTTTCTGAAATTTGTGAAGATTGGTGGCTGGTTCGATCCGACATTGCACAGCCAGAGGGTTGTAGTACACACAAAGAACGGTCCGATACCCGGCGTGATTGGCTGCAAGCCTCCTCATGTGATGAAAGAGGAGGAAAGGAAGAGACCTGTGAAATCCGAAGACATGTTCATCGACGTGGGTGCCTCAAGTCGTGAAGATGCTGAAGACATGGGCATCACTGTGGGAACACCGGTTTCCATGGACAGGGAAGTAGTTGCTCTTGCAAACGGCAAGATCACAGGCAAGGCTTTTGATAACCGTGCCGGTTGTGCCATACTCCTGGAAGTAATGAAGCAACTCTCAAGCAAAAAGATCAATGCAACTGTGTATGCTGTGGGAACTGTACAGGAAGAGGTCGGACTCAAAGGTGCCCGTACAGCAGCCTTCGGTCTGGACCCGGACATAGCCCTTGCAGTTGATACGACCATATCAGGCGATCATCCAGGAATCGATAAAAAGGATGCTGCAGTAGAGCAGGGTAAAGGTGGCGTCATCACTGTTGCAGATGCCTCTGGTCGTGGTCTTATTGCTTCTCCTCAGGTAGTCAAATGGCTTAAGGAAACAGCTGATTCAAAGAACATTCCATACCAGCTTGAGGTAGGAGATGGCGGTACCACAGATGCCACTGCTATACACCTGACAAGAGCAGGTATTCCTTCCAGCGTCGTAAGCGTGGTTACCCGTTACATCCACTCTCCTGTGGAAGTATTGGACACAGCTGATGTGAAGGCATGTGTGGATCTGCTGGTAAACTCAATCGAAACCATTGATAAGTATTTCTGATGCCTGTACGCAGGCATAAATTTTCTATTTTTTTAAAAACTGGTTTTCAGTTCTCTCGCACGTGAACAATCATGATAAATCCATCGATATGCATATATAGTATAGAGATATCGATGTAGTGTTGCTGACTATACCAGCAGACAAATACCAGTGAGGGATTGTATTATTGGAAAATATCCGGTTTTTGGACACAACTCTTAGAGATGGTGAACAGACGCCCGGCGTGGCACTTACTAAAGAAGACAAACTAGCCATTGCACGCAAACTCGATGAGCTAGGAGTGCACATTATCGAGGCCGGTTCAGCCATTACTTCCGAAGGAGAAAGGGAAGCTATTCGTGCTATTACAGCTGAAGGTTTAGACGCTGATATTTGCAGCTACTGCAGGATCATGCAACAAGATATCGACTATGCGCTTGCATGTGATGTGGATTCCATTCACCTTGTAGCTCCTGTCTCCGATCTGCACATTAGTGTTAAACTCAAGAAGGACAGGGAAGCAGTAACACAAATGGCTATCGAGACCACAGAATACGCTAAAGAACATGGGCTTATAGTAGAGCTTAGCGGAGAGGATGCTTCCAGAGCGGATATCAGTTTCCTGAAGTCTATATATCAGGCTGGCATTGAAGCTGGTGCAGAGAGGCTTTGCTTCTGTGACACCGTAGGCATGCTAATACCTGAGAAGACAGAAGCCATATTCAGCGATCTCACCGCGTCCGTCAAGGCACCGGTGAGCATACACTGTCATGATGACTTTGGTCTTGGAACGGCAAATACCATTGCTGCACTTAGAGCAGGTGCTAAGGAAGCACATGTGACCATCAACGGCATAGGAGAAAGGGCAGGCAATACATCCCTTGAAGAAGTGGTAATGATACTTGAATGGTTGTACAAATATAATACAGGCATTAAAACGACTGAACTTTTCAAGACCTCAAGGCTTGTAAGCCGTCTTACGGGTATACCTGTAGCTCCGAATAAATCTCTTGTGGGGGGTAACGCTTTTTCACATGAGGCAGGTATTCATGTACATGGTCTCTTGGCAGATACATCAACATATGAACCAATAAGCCCGGAAATACTTGGACGTAAACGTAAGATCGTAATGGGTAAGCATGCAGGTAGAAGTTCTGTATCCCTGGCCATAAAAGAAATGGGATATGATGTTCAGGATGCACATCTTAACGAGATCCTAAAGAGGGTAAAAGAACTGGGTGATTTCGGTAAACACGTTACTGATGCAGACCTGCAGTCAATTGCCGAAACCGTACTGAACATTCAGTGTAATTCCAGGGTTAAACTTGAAGATTTCACTGTAGTGTCTGGTAACAGAGTAACCCCAACAGCTTCGGTCAAACTGAAAGTTGATGGCGAGGAAGTGGTCCAGGCAGGTATCGGTGATGGACCAGTGGATGCTACCATCCAGTGTATAAAGAAAGCAGTTGCCGGAGTGGGTGATATCCAGCTTGAGGAATACCATGTAGATGCTATTACAGGAGGTACTGACGCTCTTGTAGAAGTAATTGTGAAACTTTCAAAGGATGGAAGAATGATAACTTCCAGGGGAGCACGTACTGACATCATCATGGCTTCCGTAGAAGCAATGCTTAATGGTATCAACCGCTTGATACAGACAGAATCACAGAGTAAAATAAAGGATATGTGACAAACAAAATATATCTCTAAAACATTAATTCATGCCCAGCAGAGTGATTGAATGACAGAACAAACAGAGAAGATGACAGGTGCAAGGGCCCTCATCGAGTGTCTGTATAGGGAAGGCGTAGATACGATATTCGGATATCCCGGAGGTCAGGTGCTTCCCATTTATGATGCACTTTATGACTCAAAGATACGCCATGTGCTTGTACGCCATGAACAATCGGCCGCCCATGCCGCAGATGGATATGCCAGGGCTACAGGTAAAGTAGGAGTATGTTTAGCAACATCCGGTCCAGGGGCGACTAATCTAGTTACCGGTATAGCCACAGCTTACATGGATTCCATACCCATTGTAGCTCTTACCGGACAGGTGCCACTATCCATGATCGGGAACGATGCTTTCCAGGAAGCTAACATCACGGGTATAACATTGCCTATAACAAAGCACAATTATCTTCTGCAGGATGCTAATGATATTCCAAGGATCATGAAAGAAGCGTTTCACATCGCTTCCACCGGCAGGCCAGGCCCGGTGCTCATTGATATCCCTAAAGACCTTACTACTGAGCTGATAGACTTCTACTATCCTGAAAAAGTTAAACTTCGCAGTTACAATCCAACGTATGAAGGTAACATTCAGCAGATAAAGAAGGCTGCTGAAGAGATCTCCAAATCATACAAACCTGTGATATATGCAGGCGGAGGAGTTATCAGTTCAAATGCCAGTGAATATCTACGTGCACTTGCAGAAAAGGTTCAGGTTCCTGTAACTACTACACTTACTGCAATGGGTGCTTTCCCGGTAGACCATCCATTGTTTATCGGTATGCTAGGCATGCATGGGACCAAATATGCCAATTATGCGATACAAGAGTCAGATCTTGTTATCGCTGTTGGTGCCAGGTTCGATGACAGGGTCACAGGCAAGATTAAATCATTCGCAGCCAATGCTAAGATCATTCATATAGACGTAGACCCGGCAGAGATATCCAAGAATGTGCGTGTAGACATCCCAATAGTAGGTAATGCAAAGAAAGTGCTTGAAGACCTGCTTAAATATGTTGAAAAAGCTCCGACCGAGGAGTGGCTGAAAAGGATAGCGCACTGGAAGAAGTCTTATCCCCTTCATTATATTGATGGCAGCGGTAGTATCAAACCCCAATATATTATTGAACAGATACATGATGCCTGCAAGGATGCCATTATTGTTACGGAGGTCGGCCAGCACCAGATGTGGGCAGCACAATATTTCAAATTCAGCGAGCCCCGTACTTTTATATCATCAGGAGGACTGGGTACCATGGGTTTTGGATTCCCGGCATCTCTTGGTGTAAAAATGGGGAAGCCCGACAGAGTGGTTTTTGATATATCAGGCGATGGGTCGTTCCAGATGAGTTCACAAGAGTTGGCAACTGCTGTCCAGGAGAATATTCCTGTGATAATCGCTATATTCAATAATGGTTATCTGGGAATGGTCAGGCAGTGGCAGGAACTCTTCTTTGATAAAAGGTATTCTTATACATGTATAAGAGATAGTGTTGATTTCGTTAAGCTTGCAGAAGCCTATGGAGCACTTGGACTGCGTGTTAAACAGCCATCTGAGGTTCGGCCGGCCATTGAGCAGGCAATCGCTTCCGGAAGGCCAACGCTGATCGATTTCTGGATTGAGTGTGAAGAGAATGTATCGCCTATGGTACCTGCAGGAGCAGCTATAAACGAGATTTTGGATCTGGAGAGGAAAAAATGAAGCACACGCTTGCAGTCCTGGTGGAGAACAGATATGGTGTACTCTCGCGGGTTGCCGGTTTGTTTGCCCGCAGAGGCTATAACATAGACAGCCTGGCTGTGGGAGTAACTGAGGATCCCACAATATCTCGTATGACAATTGTCGTACGTGGCGATGACCTTGTTTTGGAACAGGTCACAAAACAGCTAAATAAATTAATTGATGTCATCAGAGTAACAGACCTTGGGTCCGAGGACACTGTGGAAAGGGAACTTGCTCTTATCAAGGTCAATGCAGATGTTAACAATCGTTCTGAGATCATGCAGATAGCAGATATCTTCAGGGCAAAGATCATCGATGTTGCGAGCAAGTCCATGGTGATAGAGGTAACGGGTGACGAGAATAAGATTAAGGCGATAGAACAGTTGCTTAAACCCTTCGGGATAAAAGAAATGGTGCGTACTGGTAAAATTGCCCTGCGCAGAGGCTCGAAGAGTGTATAAAGGCAAACCTTAGAGGTAATTCAAATGGCAGATATGTACTATGATAAAGATGCAGACCTTGGAATTCTGAAAGGCAAGAAGATAGCAGTGATGGGATATGGCAGTCAGGGGCATGCTCAGGCCCAGAATCTGCACGATTCCGGACTTGATGTGATTGTAGGTCTGCGTAAGGGCAGCAAACGCTGGCAACAGGCGGAAGAGGATGGCCTTAAGGTCATGACTGTAAAAGAAGCAGCTAAAGCGGCTGATATAATCCAGATCCTTTTGCCTGATGAAACTCAGTCTCAGGTATTCTACGAGGAGATAGAACCAGGACTTGAACCAGGTAATGCTCTTGTGTTCTCTCATGGTTTTAACATCCACTATAATCAGATTGTGCCCAAGAAAGACATTGATGTATACATGGTTGCACCCAAAAGCCCTGGACACCTTGTGCGCAGGACCTATAAAGAAGGCCATGGAGTTCCAGGTCTTATTGCCGTTTATCAGGATGCTAGCGGTATGGCAAAACAGTTAGCTCTGGCGCATGCAAAAGGTGTAGGTTGTACTCGTGCAGGAGTATTTGAAACTACTTTCCGTGAGGAAACAGAGACTGATCTTTTCGGTGAGCAAGTAGACCTGTGCGGTGGTGTGTCTTCTCTGATTAAAACAGCTTTTGAAGTGCTTATTGAAGCCGGTTACCAGCCAGAAATTGCGTATTTTGAGACCACGCATGAACTGAAACTCATTGTAGATCTCATCCACGAAGGTGGTCTTGAGAAGATGTGGTATTCCGTATCTAATACTGCAGAATATGGTGGCCTGACCGTTGGACCTAAGGTCATTAATGAATTGTCCAGAGAAGCTATGTATGAAGCTCTGGAACGTATCCAGAACGGACAGTTTGCAAAAGAGTTCGTGCTTGAAGGCAAGGCCAACAGGCCAGTACTAACAGCTATGGAGCGTCAGGACCGTGAACACCCCGTTGAAGAGGTGGGCCGCAGGTTGCGCTCAATGATGCCCTGGCTTAACAGCGGGCTTAATGAAAAGTAATCTTTCTTAAATTTAATTTTTTCTATATTTAAAGGCGTGTTTTATATATAAAAACACGTCACCTTTTTTGAAGTGATATCATGCAGGGAACCATAGAGACAATTCTATCAAGAAGAAGTATCCGCAGCTATACGTCTGAACCAGTGGAAAGAACAAAGATAACACAAATCCTGGAAGCTGCTCGGTGGGCACCATCGGGTCTTAACAACCAGCCATGGAAGTTTATAGTAGTGCAGGACAGGAACAATATCGATAAATTATCTGGTTGCACACGTTATTCATCTATTGTAAAAGGTGCAAGTGTCGTTGTTGCTGTTTTTCTGGATACTTCTGAGATGTACAATCATACAAAAGACGCTCAAGCCATAGGTGCTGCCGTACAGAATATGCTGCTTGCCTGTTGCGAACTTGGACTGGGAGCGGTCTGGCTAGGCGAGATCCTTACTAATAAAGAACAAGTGAATTTGATCTTAAAGGCGCCAGAATCTCTTGAACTCATGGCTGCACTTGCCATAGGGTATCCCAGAGGGTCCAAAACAACATCTTCTCGAAAAGAACTTACTGAAATAGCCTTTGAAGAGCTTTATGGCAATCAATGGAGGTAAAGACAAAGGCACCTTCCGGAATTAAGGAGGTTTAAGGATATATTTTGGATTTAGACACCAGTTTGGTAGTAGAATGCTTTCCAGATTTGGCCTTTGCCTCTAAGTCGTAGTATGCAGTTATTATATTTAAAGTATTTGTTCGCAACTCGACTAATCAAGGTTAATTGATTTAACCTGAAGTCAAATCAATTTGAGGCTTTTTTTGTTTTGAGTTTTCCACAGCTACGGTTTACGCAGGTTTCAATGGCGTCCTTATCTTTTTCCTTTGTACGGATAAGTTTCCATCCGCATATCTCACACCTGCGTTCAAGTATTGTAAGTCTGCCTTCCTGAGGCAGGGATTGAGTGCGACCACATCTTTTGCTACAACCCAGAAAACGCGCATCCTTCGTGGTGATAAGACACATCTCTCCATCACAGATAGGGCATGGACCCACCACTTCAGGAGGAAAGCATTCTTTCACTTTGTCACATACAAAACAAGGTCCTATACCTACTGACCAACAATACTTGTTTGCTACTTTTATTACGGCAGCTCCACCTTTAGGACACTCTTTTGAGCGAAGTACAGAAAGAGCACCTTCTTTAGGTAGGGGATAAGTTCTCCTGCATTGCGGGTACCCAGTACATCCTACAAAACGTCCTTTGTCAGTACTTATAATGCGTAGCACATGTCCACAGTCCGGGCATTTGCCAATATAGTTTTTCTTGTCCTCTATTGCAGTTTCATCATTTATAGATCCTGCAAGCCGGGATACGATGGAGTTGCGGCT
>DAKU01000076.1:39614-46645 GCA_002508425.1 Methanosarcinaceae archaeon UBA470 | reverse complement strand
GCCCTAGCAGCGCTTAGAACAGGAGTTGATATTGTAACAGTGGCAGCTCCATCAACTGTAGCTAATACCATTGCATCATTTTCTCCTAACCTAATTGTGCATCGCCTATCGGGACAAAGATTGTGCATTGAGGATATGCCCTTGATAACAAAACTTGCCGCTGCGCATGATGTTGTTGTTATGGGCATGGGACTTGGAAATGAGAAGGAAGTAGTTGAAACTGCGCGCAGAATAATTCCTCTTTGCAGTAAACTAGTGCTTGATGCAGATGCATTGCCTGCCCTAGAAGGAACTGAGAGAATGTATTCTGAAATAGTGATCACACCACATGCCAGAGAATTTGCCCGGATAAGGAAAATAGAAACCACCGCAGATATAAACAGCAGGATACAGGAAGTAATGGCATTTTCGAGGGAAAATAGCCTAGTTACTCTTCTCAAAGGAAAGGTGGATGTCGTTTCTGATGGAAGCAAAGTTGTGCTTAACCGGACAGGTAATGCAGGAATGAGTGTAGGTGGCACTGGAGATGTGCTTGCAGGCATCACAGGTGCACTTTTAGCCACAAATCCACCAATGAGAGCTGCAGCCTGCGCAGCGTACATAAATGGAGCTGCAGGAGATCTTGCATTCAAAGATAAAGGATATGGGTTACTGGCTACTGATATAATTGAGAAGATAACTGATGTAATGAGGGAGTGAATTATCATGGCTAAAGAGGAAAATAGAACGATCAGTGTTGATATTGAGAGAAAAAAAGTCCGAATAATAATTACCCATGCAAAAGATGAGGAAATACTCAAATTGACAATTGATGAAGCAAAAGATCTCATCGGGAAGTTGGAGAACATCGTTGAAGACTATCAACAAAGGCAAAACCTGCGTATAGACTGAATTGATGGTGGTCCCATTGGAAACAAAATTAAGCCACCTGAAAGACGACAGAGCTGTGATGGTTGATATAAGTGACAAAAAAATAGTCGACAGAAGTGCTATAGCTGTCGGTGAGATCTTACTTTCTGATTCAACTATTGAGAGAATTAAAAGTGGTACTATAGAAAAAGGAAACGTTTTGGCTACTGCCAGAACAGCCGCTATACTTGGAGTAAAGAGAACCCCGGAACTAATACCAATGTGCCACCAGATACCTATTACAGGCGTGGATGTAAAATTTACATTTGAGAAAAATTCAATCATTGCCAGCGTAGAAGTAAGATCTGTTGGAAGAACAGGGGTGGAGATGGAAGCACTTACTGGAGTATCTATTGCACTACTTACAGTATGGGATATGGTGAAATCTATAGAAAAAGATAACACAGGCAATTATCCCCACACTTCCATAAACAACATAAATGTGCTTGAAAAGGTAAAAGGAACCAAAAGTAATTAACATAAGACATAGTAGAGTAGGAAAATCAGACTCGAACATGCATAATAATCAAATTCATGAGGTACTTAAATTGAAAATAATAGGAGGTCCGTCATCACAGGCACTTGCTACCCGTGTAGCAAGAGAGATGAATATTGAACCAACTCTTTGCGAGTTCAACCGTTTTCCCGATGGGGAAGTTTATACCCGCATTATGGAAGAACCAATGGATGAAGTTACCATCATACAGAGCACTGCAACTGACTCTGACCTCATGGCACTGCTCCAGATGATAGACGCCTGCGAAGATGCACAGGTAGTAAACGTAGTGATCCCCTATATGGGATATGCACGTCAGGATAAGAAGTTCAAATGTGGAGAGCCCATCAGTGCAAGGGCTGTAGCCCGGGCTATATCTGCAGACAGGATATTTACTGTAAATATCCATAAACCAAGCATCTTGGATTATTTCAGTTCTGATGCTTTTGACCTGGATGCATCAGATGTTCTAGGAAAATATATCGGTTCCCTTCAGCTAAAAGATCCATTGGTAGTAGCACCCGACATAGGTGCTGTGAGTCTCGCAGAGAATACTGCAAAGGGAGTTGGCATTCAGTTCGATCATCTTGAAAAAACAAGGCTCTCTGGAGACACCGTTGTTATCAAGACAAAGAACATGGATGTGCATGGGAGAGATGTTGTTCTGGTAGATGACATGATAGCTACAGGTGGTACAATGGCAGAATCCATAAAACTTCTCAAGGGACAAGGTGCAAGAGATGTTTACCTTGCATGCGTGCATCCAGTGCTGGCAAAGAACGCTGTATTACGCCTTTTCAATGCAGGGGTTCGTGACATAATAGCCACCGACACCCTGGAAAAGGCACAAAGCTGCGTGAGCGTTGCACCTCTTATTACTGCTTCCATAAAGAATTTCTAAACAAAATATCAATACTGGTGATAGTTGTGGGATTTCCTGCAAAGTGCCCTTTGGATGGAAAATCAAATTGCAAAGGAAAACAATGTCATCTCTATCATGTAGATTGGCGCACTAAAGAGACATATTGCATTATAGGATATGGAAGTTCCCACAAAACAATAAGTTCCAGCAGAGTGATCCTGGATACATATATAGAAAATACGAGGATCAAATTGGGAAGGGAAATCGCCAATCCAGAGACGCCTGAAAAAGAATCAGAAACTGATTTTAAAAACACCCAATCGGATGTGCTAATAGATAAACACATAGAGAGGGTGACTATGAGTAATAGAAATACAACTGTTATTGATTCACAATGCATTCTGAAAGAAGCAGAAATAAGCACAATCCACGATAGAATAAAGAAGGACAGAATATAGAATTAATGACATTACTTGTTTTTAAACGACTATATAATGTTTTGGAGATGATGAGCATCTGTTACATTCAGAAGTAGAAAAAAATAATCTGAATCAAATATACAAAATACTTCTGGAGGAATTCGGGCCCCAGAATTGGTGGCCTGCCCAAACACGTTTTGAGATGATAGTAGGTGCTTTTCTAATACAGCAGACAAAGTGGTCCAACGTAGAAAAGGCTGTAGGAAATCTTAAACAAGCAGGAATGCTTGAGCCACACAGTCTTTCAAAAGCAGATATTAGCTCATTAGAAGAAATGATAAAATGCTGTGGATTCTATCGACAGAAAGCCAGTAGGCTAAAAAGCGCAGCTCAGTTTTTGATCGAGAATGATATGGATGAGCTTTTCAATTTGCCAGTGGACAAAATGCGTAATATCTTACTAGCCCTTAACGGCGTCGGTAATGAAACTGCAGATAGTATAATATTGTATGCCGCTGGCAAACCTAAATTTGTGATCGATGCATATACTACACGCATTATGGGCTGCATAGGAGTGGAAGGTAATTATACGCAGCTGCAAAAATTATTTGAGACCCGGCTTCCACAGGACGTAGACTTGTTCAAAGAATACCATGCGCTTGTAGTTGAATATGGAAAATCATACTGTGGTAAAAAGCGCTGTAATGAATGTATTCTGGTAAATGGTCACAGGAAAGGGACAGTACATGGATAAAAACAGATATGAAGAGATATATCATTCCCTGCGGGATATAGCTGATGTTGGGCCTGTAGCAAAGAGATTTGAGATACATCCCGGCATCGCTTATACGATATTGTCCCAAAAAACAGTGACTTTGGTGAAATCAAATTTTAGCAATTTAAAGAGAAGCGGATCTGAACAGCTAAAACAATGGAAGAAGGGGAAAACCATAGCTGAAATGGCTGAAATAAACAGGATGCCTGCCACATTAATGGCTTCTCTGATCCTGAAAGAGTTGAATATACCTAAAAAGATTGCGTTCAATTCTCCAGAAAGGCTTCAAAGTAGACGTTTGAGTACAGAAATAACAGAAGCACTTGAAATAGACCATTTCTTTTCTCCTCGTGCTCATAGTCTACAACTGGAAAAAGGAAAACTTGGAGAGGAAATAATCTCTTTCTGGTTAAAGGCTCATAAAATAGATTTCCTGACCGAAGACCAATTAAGAGAACAGAGTATGACTAAAACCCCGGATTTTTTGCTGCCTGAACCGATTATATTGGAAGGGAAAAAAGTTTCGTGGATAGAAAGTAAAGCGATGTTTGGTGATGAGCAGGAACACAAATATTATATGAAAAAACAGTTCAGCCATTACGAACAAATGTATGGGCATGGATTAGTAATCTATTGGTATGGATTCCTAGATACACTCGAAAGTAATGGGCATGCCATAAAAGGATATCAGTTCTTTGACCAATGTGATAATAAAATTAAAGAGTTGATGAACTTTGGAGTTCACCTGTGAAAATGAGCACAGCCTGAGTAGCATTAGTATCTGCTTCTTCATCTTCTGAGTTGTCATCCTCATCATAAAGAACCGGAGCTGATGCAATTACACCATGAGTTCCCAACATTTCAATGAGAGAAGCAAGTTCGTTGCCTGCAGGGTCCCGCATCCGATACAACATGAATATATCCTTCATGACTGAAAGACTGTTCCTTTCTCCTTCGGGCGTGATACGAGTCATTGAAGAAAAGAGAATATACTACTAATTAACTCTTTCGATTCGTATCGATGCGAACATTGTTTTTTATGTGAGTTTCAGAACGGAGAGAATAGCAACACAACCATAAGAAGAATCTACTTACTGCACCTTTCCTTGATAGTATTCATCTCTTGCCGCCACAAAAGCCTGTAGGTTCTCTAGAGAAGTATGCGGTTCAATACCACACCCGGGAGCAAGTATACCTACTCCATCTTCAATGCACTGTTTTGCCTCTTTTTTTACAAATTCCGGTGATTTTGAGAGAAGAGCCATTGTAGGTGAAACGTTACCGATCAAACATGCCCTGTCACCTATCATGTGCTTTGCATATCTTGCATTGACCTTTTCTTCAATGCTCAGTCCATTGAACCCTGATACAGCCATGTGATCAAGTATTTCAGTTGCATCGCCGCATATATGCAATACTGAAAGCCCATGTAATCTGGAAGTAAGCTTCCTGTATTGTGGAAGCACCATGGATTCAAACATGGGAACTGGAAATAGATCCGGACCAGCTTCAGAATCAGAGATATTAACAGCATCTACACCATGCTCAAAAAGTGCATTTGAATACTCAACACATACCTCAGTGCCAATCTCCATGAGCTCCTGCAAAACATCCGGATGCTGGATACACCACATAAGATAGTTTTGTGCCCCTGCCAGATAAAAAGCAACTGCTGCCGGCCCAATCATACCAGCGATCAAAGGTGCATCTTCTCCCACTCTCGCCCTTACAATCTCTGCTGCTTTCAGAACAGTGGATATTCTCTCACTTTCACAAAGGTTCTCGGGAACTGTTATGTTTTTTACATCTTTTACATCGGCGCATGGGAAACTCAATTGATATGGGTGAGTATCGATGTTTCCCTCATCTATCTTACACCCTAAGGTTTGTGCGATTACAGTTGTACAGAAGGGAAACCTTATGCCTTCCAGACCAGCCAGCTTATGACCTGCGATCGCCAGAGTGGCCATTTTTTCCGGATCGTAGTGGGCCTGAGGCCATTTTGCACCGGTTACGTCCATCATTTCAACTGTTGCTGTCTGTGTGACCGAGCACACTGGAACTTTGTCTACCTCTTTTCCTTTAAGGGTTCGGACAAAGCGTTCTTTAAGAGTAAGTGATTGCATATTTATCGCCCTGCATTGAATCATAGAGTTTATGTCATAGATAGATAAAAACCAATCAGTAAGAGTAATATATGATATAATAATAAAAATTGGCTGAAATGTGAAACTTGCACTTACACATATTGTCACACCACAGCCCTAAAATAATAGTATATAATTTCATAAAGCATCATTATTATGAATTTGGTGAATTAATATGGCAGATATTACGCATTGGGCAGATGTCATGGCAGAGGAAATAATCGGGAGCGGAAAAAAGCACCTGGTTGCAACTGGCATCACTCCCTCAGGACACATACACATCGGGAACATGAGAGAAGTAGTTACAGCAGATGCAACATACCGCGCTCTGCTGGACCAGGGAGCAAATGCAGAAATAATCTATGTTGCTGACACATACGACCCTCTGAGGAAAGTATATCCTTTCCTGGATGAAAGTTTTGCACCACATGTGGGAAAACCCATTTCAGAAATACCATGCCCATGCGGTGAATGTACCAGTTATGCAGAGCATTTTCTCAAGCCTTTCTACACAGCTCTGGACCGCTTAGGCATCCATCCAAAAATATACCGTGCTGATGAGATGTACAAACAAGGAATGTATGTAGAGAGCATTAAGAAAGCACTTATTAACAGAGATAAGATAGCACATATTCTCCAGAAACATTCCGGAAAGGAGGTCACAGCAGACTGGAGTCCCTTTAATCCAATCTGTAAGAAATGTGCCCGGCTTACAACCACAAAAGTAACTGGCTTTGATATCAATGCAGAGACAGTGGATTACGTCTGCTCTTGTGGAGATTCCGGAACAGTGTCAATGCGAGGGGGAGGAAAACTCACTTGGCGTGTGGACTGGCCCGCCCGCTGGGGCGTGTTGGGTGTAACTGTTGAGCCGTTTGGAAAGGACCATGCTTCCAAGGGTGGATCCTACGATACAGGTAAAGCCATAAGTGAAGAGATATACGGATATAAGGCACCATATCCGGTAGTATATGAATGGATCATGCTGGGTACAAAAGGGGCAATGTCCTCCTCAAGCGGCGTGGTGGTATCAATATCCGAGATGCTGGAAGTGCTCCCACCAGAGATCCTTAGATATCTCATAATAAGAACAAAACCTGAGAAACATATTCGTTTCGATCCATCCCTGCCTCTGCTAAACCTGGTGGATGAATATGAAAAACTGAGCGCTGACACCGAAGAATCCAGCTATAGCAAAAGACTTAAAGAACTATCACATGCAGCTGGCATATGTCATACAGACATTCCATTCAGGCATATGATCACCATTTATCAGGTGGCTCATGGCGATCTTGACAAGGTAATGAAGATAGTGGAAAGATCAGGATACAGCACGAAGAATGAAAAGTGTATCCTGGAACTTGCTGAAAATGTAGGAAAATGGCTTGAAATGTATGCTCCTGACATGGTAAAGTTCAGTGTG
>DAKU01000076.1:0-39584 GCA_002508425.1 Methanosarcinaceae archaeon UBA470 | reverse complement strand
CCCACTGAGATGTTCAAAGCTATTTACCTGGCAGTTTTGGGACAACAATCCGGCCCCAAAGCCGGATGGTTCCTTTCATCAATGGAAAAGGACTTCCTTGCAAAGAGATTCAGTGAAGCTGCAAGTTACAGGCCATAATATAGAATTGATAGAAAAAGAACATATCTTTGCATGGGAAAAGGAGTACAGACATCTGCAATGGGGATGTGCTGGCTCAATATCCCATATAACAGAAAGGCTTCCTAAAGAAAGCAGAGTACTGGATGTTGGATGCGGATGCGGAAGACATTTATTACCCCTTTCTTCCAGCTATAGCACGACAGGCATAGATATTTCATTTACAGCTTTGACTAGAGCAAAGGATTACCTGGAAAAACAGAATCGAAAAGCTGATTATGCCACTGCAAGCCTTACTCACCTACCCTTAAAGGGAGAGACTTTTGATGCCGTTATATGCCTAGGAGTACTGCAGCACCTGACCGAACCGGGGAGATACACTGCAGTCTCAGAGATGAAAAGAATTTTGAAATCTAATGGTTTGGTCTTTTTTGAGGTGTTTGGTTCTCAGGATATGAGATTTGGAGGAGAGGAAGTAGAAGAACGCACTTTTGTGCGTCAACATGGGATACTCTACCATTATTTCACATTGGAGGAAGTAAGAACACTTTTTACAGGATTCGAGTTCCTTGAACTTAAGGACAACATAATGGAAAGAAACTACATGGGAAAGAAGCATATGCGGCACATGATAAGTGCCGTGATGCGGAGAGCATCAGAAAAAGATGCCAACGTAGTGCAGTAAGATTACAAGAATAGCTCCAACAACACCTGCAATTGCACAAGTTAGAACCACAACCCATGTGTATGCTATTCCCAGCCCAAGAACAATATTAGCTATAACAAGTACCAGCAACCCGATGATAGCATTTACGACCATGTTCTTTACAGTCTTCAGGACATGGTAAAGCAGGTATGCAATTACTATTGCAGCCAAGACAATTACAATCTCTGTTGCCATATTTATTAGATGAGTGGTTTAGAATAAATATTTAACTATTGTATATATATTCTGCCTGCAAAGAAATAAGGAAACTTGCCACTGTAATATCAAGCTCTTCCTCAGTGGAATATTGTTTCAGAATAACATTAGGATTTCCCATGATCATAGCCGACACATTCGAACCTGATTTGTACAGGCAAAGCACGGGAATATCTTTTAGAATTGCGGCACATACTTCATAACCAACCCCGATAGAAGGCATACTAACCTCTGCAATAAGGCATGCACTCTGCTTTAACAGACCCATGTCCTTTGTAAAGATCTCCTGCTCCGTCATAGAAGATTCTACTTTTTCAAGTTCTGGATCAGCTACGTGCTCACTAAGAACTTCATGACCCTGAGAAACAATGAGCGTACAAAGATATTGGTAAACTGATAATAAGTCTCTACCTCCTCGGATAGAGCCTGAAAAAAAGACCTTCATAGTACACCTCTGAAATAATGCCCTTTAGTATATTTATCTGATATATCCTTGCAAGTAAGACCAAAAGCTTCCTGAGACACACATTCTTCTATACTTTGTTTGTAGGCAGCTACAACTTTTCTCACATTCTTTGAATCCATATACCTAGCATCTATTCTTAATCTGCTGATACCTGCTTTCACAAAGCTTGAAATATCATCCAGCAGACATAATTCCCTGGAATTGAAAACGTGGGTTCTGCAGTGTTCATCCATAAATAATGGAAATTCAAAACCTTTTTCATCAACAATTGTAAATTCATTTGCTTTGCAAGGCATGGAACAAGCTTCACCTTTACCTCCAAGCAAACTTCCAACAATACAATTCTCCATAACCATGAGTTGCAGGTTTCCATGCACCATACATTCCACATTCCCATACCTGCTCAAAGATGAAACCTGTTCCATTGTAAGTTCCGGAGATAATACAACAGCTTCTGCACCTGATTTATGGAAAAATGAAACTGATCTGTGATTGAAAATATTAAGAGGATGATCGACAATAAAATTGCAACCCATTTGCTGTACTAATCTAAGAACACCAAGGTTGCTAACAAGCAATCCATGAAAACCTACTTCCAATGCCTCCCGGATAAGCAATTGTAGTTCATTCATTTCATTATCCCAAACAATAGATGGTGTTGTGAGATAAATCATACACCCTGTTCTAAATGCAATATCGTTTGCCTCTTCCAGTTCGATTTTCTTATGAATACGATGGTTTTCATCCCCATAATAAATGACATCTGCACCTTCATCAGCTGCAGATAGCAAGCTATCAAAATTATTCACACTGACAACCAGCAAAGGTTTTCCTGTTTTTGGATCGTGCTGAGGTGGAAATGAAAAAATAAAGGGCTCAAATGTGCGTTTCCATTTGCCTGTTCTTTTCTTCTCCATTTCCTGAACAGTAATGTTGCGTATGTTGTTCAGTTCCTTGATAGGAATGAAAATATCCAAACTTGAAACAATATCCACTGAGGCAGGATAGAAAACAGTATTTCCAAGCTTCAAGAGCTGTTTTTCGATATCCTCCTTAGTTGTCGGATTTTTTTGGGATGGCTGTACAACATATTCAGAAACAATCCTTGCTATGTTGTCCTCACTGTCTTGTATATCCAGTTTCAGATTTTTACCCGCTATAGCTGTAAGTCTAAGCCTCAATGGAATTTTGCGCACAGGTGCTTGAGAAGAAAAAGATCTTTCCATAGATTTCAGAAGTGAGACATCAGAAGTCCTGTATACTTGCATGCCTGAGGATACATAGTTGGAAAGGGAGAGGTCTACGATCATATCTTTATCAGCGGAAGCGATTGGTCTGCCTTTGTAGAGCATTTTGGTCACGCTCTCACCTACATCCTCACCTGAAAAACCTATTCCATCGCCGATATTAAGAGGAGCTGACAATTTAAGGCTTACATACCCTCCTCTAGATTGCCCCTTCACAGTGCCCACCAGAACCCCCCTATTATATGGAACACCGTGATCCATCAACTCTTGGCGTGGTTTCCCTGAAAGATATGCGTGAGTAAAACCTCTGTTAAAAAGCTGTTCAAGCGCCCTTAACTCTTCCTTGGATACAAAATAACCTGCTGGATCTGCTGCATACCGATCCAGAAGCTGCCTATAAATACTTACTACCCCTGCCACATATTCCGGACGTTTCATCCTCCCTTCTATCTTAAGAGATGAAACACCAGCTTCAATAAGAAGGGGAAGAATTTTAGAAGTATTCAGATCTTTTGGGCTTAACAGGAAATTATCTTGCAGCTTTACTTGTTTTCCATTCTTCTTAAGAGCATACTGTTTGCGGCAAGGCTGTGCACAGTGCCCTCTATTGCCGCTTCTGCCACCTATCATGCTGCTAAAGAGGCATTGTCCGGAATAACAGACACACAAGGCTCCGTGAATGAATACCTCTAGTTCCACTTGTGTGTTATTGCGGATAGAACAAATAGATTCAAGTGATAGCTCTCTTGCAAGGACGATTCTTTTTACACCCAGGCCTTCGAGTAAACGCACGCTTTCACTATTATGAACTGTCATCTGTGTGCTTGCATGTACAGGAAGTTCGGGCAGGACCTCGCGTAAGAAGGAAAGTAAGCCCATGTCCTGCACTATTACAGCATCTGCTCCATATGCTGCAATATTTTGCAGCGTTTGAGCAGCCTCATAAAATTCAGCATCTTTTATCAGAGTGTTCACTGTAACGTATACCTTCACCCCTCTGAGATGAGCATAGTCTATAGCCTGTTCCAGTTCATCAAGAGAAAAATTAGAAGCGTATGCTCTGGCACTGAGCTTCTTAACTCCCAGGTATACTGCATCTGCACCATTCTCCACAGCAGCCTTAAGAGATAGCATATCGCCAGCTGGAGCCAGAAGTTCAGGGATATGGGACATAAGGGGTTTTGATGATGTCACAATATATAAAAGATGGCCAGAAGGCTTTGAAGTTTCCGGCCAATGTTCGGGGATATATATCCAAAGAAGTCTATACCTTCTTTTTCAGCAGGTGGTATTTAATCACATATAAACAGAAAACTACCACTGCAAAATTAAACACAGCCCTGATGATAGGAATATATTGCGATTCAAACCATGTATAGATTACCTGATCTACCGAGCCGACGAACTGAAGAGAAGAAATTGCAAGCAAGAGGACTACCAATACAAATAGACCTCCCCTGAAATAGTCCTCCATTGTTGGTTCTTTTTTCTCTTTCGCCTTTACTGGTGCAGGAGATTGCACCTGCCCCATAGTTCCGGTTTCTTTTAATTCCCCACTCATACAGATCCCCTCCTGAAGATGATCAATGCTGCAATTAGAGATATTATAGCAAGACCTGATCCAAATCCAGGTGTTGCTTCCTCTGGATAAGGCTCTTCATATGAAGGTGCTTCTGTTGGAGTTTCCTCTACTACAAAATCACTAGTTGTAATATCCTTGGATTCTACAGTTTTATCCTTATCAATAACTTTTTCCGGATTCAGCTGAACATAGTCCTCCCCACGCTTCACAATAGTGTTATCTTTCCAGATGATTACCTCGACAACATAATTGTAATTGTCAGGCACAGTAAGATTTACACTTCTTACGACGGTTTCTTCCGGACCAATTGTTCCGGTGGTTGTCCAGACTTTATCCACTAGAAGGCGAGCATCCATTTCGCGGGCTTTCACCAGCATCTTGTAGTCTTGACTCACATTATAACCTGCATTTGTAAGATAGATGTCATTCTCTATCACAACATTATTACCTACAACCTTCCTGACCAGAAAATCCATGCTATCTATACCTATGCCTATTTCCTGTACATCGGTCTTCAGGCCTTCAAGTCCACTCAGCTGTATCTCTGCTGTATGCTTTGTCTTGTTACCTTCATATAGCACAGATTCTATCCTGTATTGTCCTTCTTTGGGTAACCTGATAGACTGAGATATTGAAGATGTTTCACCTTCCTTTATGAAACCCACATCTACAGTATTGCGCAATTTGAGAAGACCGGTACTGCGGTCAAATACCTTAAGTTCCAGCGAAGTATCGTTTTTCTGAACCCCGCTTGTATGAAGAATAAAAGTCGTTATGTTGATATCTACAAAAGAACTTGTCACTTTGTCTGCAGACAATTCAGTGTCTGCTATTATGACATTTGATTCTTCTTCAAAATTCTTTATACAGCCGCTTGCAAAAATGGCTAGTGCCAGCAAGAAAATAGCTGTACAATAGATCCTGCCATTGTTAACCATAATGCACCACCCCTCTTACACGTAAATAATTCTGTATTCGATCTATTTAAATTGTTCTGAAATGTAAAAAAGTAGGCTAGTATCGTAATCAAAAATTGATTTTTGCCTTTGAAAAGATAGGTGCCCAAAACATATTTTTAAATGGTTAATAAATGAAGGATATAAGAAGCAATAGAGGGACTCAAAAGAGAAGAAGGAGGCCAAACAATACGCAAAGAGTTAAATAGAGATATATTAATCTTTATTTAAGTCAATGGAGCATCTAACAGCATGCACACAGAGAATGAACGAAGTGGAACTGCAGTAAAAGTAACCACAAACGGGATGATAGTAAACATTATCCTTACCATTTTTAAGTTCATTGCTGGAATCTTAGGCAACAGTGCGGCAATGATCGCAGATGCTATCCATTCATTTTCGGATTTTATCACAGACATAGTAGTAATAGTAGGAATAAAAGTTGCAGGAAAACCTGCAGACAATAACCACCATTATGGACATGGCAAAATTGAGACTTTGTGTGCTGCTTTTGTGGGAATTGTACTTTTTATAATTGGAGTAGAGATCTTTTTAGGTGGCCTGAGTAAGATCCTTTTGGTAATCAATGGGGGAAAGCTCGAACAACCGGGGATGATAGCTTTAATTGCTGCAGTGTTTTCCATCCTTACAAAAGAATGGTTGTACAGATATACCTTAAATTATGCAAATAATCTAAAAAGTGATGCAATGGTTGCAAACGCATGGCATCACCGATCAGATGCATTCTCATCTGTGGGAACAATGCTGGGGATCGGAGGAGCAATAGTCCTTGGAGGTAAGTGGGCGGTGCTGGATCCGATTGCAGCAGTAATACTAAGTTTTTTCATATTTAAGGTTGCATTTGAAATCACATATAAGAATACAAATGAGCTTACTGAGGCAGCTCCTGCAAAAGATGTCATTGAAGACATACAACAGATCATTACATCAACTGATGGTGTTAAAGACTTCCACAAACTTAAAACAAGAAGAGTTGGCAACAATATTGCCACTGATGTGCATATCCAGGTGGATATGAACCTTAGCCTTATTGAAGCCCATGATATATGTTCTGAAGTAGAGAAACGTTTCCGCGAAAAGTATGGGAACGATAGCATCCTCTACATTCATTGTGAACCCTATACATGATTAGGAGGTTTTCAGACAGATCAGTCTGTACAAACACACGGATTTTTGCCACAGGTAGGACACACAAGAGGATATTTCTCCAAGAAAGCCGACTCTACGTCAATATCATACAGGTTTGCTAAAGCTCCTACCCAGGCAAAACAATCTGCAAGTTCTTCCTTTATGTTCTCTGTATCATTCCTGCGCACAGCCTCTGCCAATTCACCTACTTCTTCCACAAGCCATAGCATAGTAGCAGCGGGACCGCGCCTTCTGTCATTATGAGCGTACAGGTCATACATAAGTTGCTGGAATTCCCTGATCTCCATTAGAAAATCACCCTCATCATAGTCTCACAGGGATCTGCCTTTCCCTTAGATACTCTTTCACATCCTGCACCGTATATTCCCCAAAGTGGAAGATACTTGCAGCCAATGCAGCATCCGCTTTTCCTTTAGTGAAACCTTCATACATATGTTGTGGATTACCAACACCACCTGAAGCTATTACAGGGATATCAAGCTCCTCAGAGAGTTTTCTTGTAACAGGAATATCAAAACCATCATATGTTCCATCTTTATCCATACTTGTAAGCAGGATTTCGCCTGAACCAAGTTCCTCTACTTTTTTTGCCCATTGTACTGCATCGAGACCGGTAGGCTTTCGGCCCCCATAGATAACGACTTCATACCATGCAGGAGTACCATCCTCAAGCTCCAGTACTATCTTATCCGGATTGTTCTTAACATCTGTATTACGCTTGCAATCAATGGCAGTGACAATACACTGGGAACCAAATATTTCTGATGACTGCCTGATAAGCTCCGGATTTTTTACTGCTGCAGTGTTGATGGATACTTTATCAGCCCCTGCTCTGAGGATCTGCCGTATGTCTTCAATGGAATTGATGCCACCTCCCACAGTAAGGGGAATAAAAACTTCATCTGCGGTCCTTTCGATCACATTGATCATAGTGCCTCTACCCTCATGGGAAGCTGTGATATCCAGAAATACAAGTTCATCTGCACCCTGTTCATTGTAGCGCTTGGCAAGTTCCACCGGATCGCCGGCTTTTCTCAGGTCCACGAACTCAATACCCTTGACCACGGTGCCTCCGGCTTCATCAAGAGTCACGTCAAGACAGGGAATTATCCTTTTTGTGAGCATGATGCATAATCAAGGGAAACTCGTATTAATAGATTATGAATCCCTCACAACAGGAGGACAGCTATAATCCCTGCAAGGAATACACCATCAAAAGTTCCTGCTCCGCCTATACTAACTACTGGAGCACCTATTTTGGATATACCACGCAGGTTGAGTAGGTCCGCACCAATCAGAGTGCCTAGGGTTCCAGCTGTGTATGCAATTATGAAAATGAGCTCATGATTTACCGGAAATTGATGAATTATGAGCATGGAACTCAATGCAGCAACAATAGGAGGCACTAATGCAGGAGTCACTATACCTACCCCTTTTACGGGACGGGCAACCATTTTAGTGATGAGGGCCACGATAAAAATTCCATAGATACAATAAATGACAGCCTCGGAATACATATAGAGGAGATATGCTGACACAAGAGTTGGTATCACTGCACCCCCTATATTGACAGCCACTGTAGTCTTTCGTATAAAACTTTCCTTGAAAGGTACGCGATATTTTACACCAAATACCCTGACAAAGTTTCTGCTGGAAAGTGGTTCCTCAGTTTCCAGGGTAGTGAGGGGAACATTGATGTTGCTGCCAATTAGACATAGAAAAAGGAGAACAAAAGCGTAGCTCCAGCCAAAATTGAATAGTTTTACAAAAGCAGAGCTGACCAATCCAAAAAAGAGAAAAGACACGCTGATCGATAGTAAAAGGAACAGCACAAAGGTAAAAACTATTGTAAAAGGATTGTAGAATATCCTGTGCCTCATACAGAAACATTAACTGAACACTATATATGTTTTTTGAAGTAATCGAATCAATACAAAGAAAGCGAACGTGCTCCTTTGAGCAGATCCTTGCTCACAGAATCACTTATGATTAATTCTTCAGAAATCATGATAGGAGCTTTTTTTCGCAGTGCTATGGCTATACAATCACTCGGACGCGCATCAAATTCCATACGTTTTTCACCATCATTGAGCACCAGGCGGGCATAATAAACATTATCGATTTTATCATCGATAAATACACTAGCCACTTCAACTTCCATACGTTCAAGAATAGAAACCAGAAGATCATGGGTTATAGGACGTGGAAGCGTCTCACTACGTATAACCGTATCAATTGACACAGCTTCAGCCTGACCGATGTGAATAGGCATCACCAAACCATCAGTATCTTCCAGCAATACTGCGGGGGATGTGCCGCCCAACATGTTTACGAGGAAAATACCTTTCACAAAAACTTCCCTTACGCCTTCCTCATTCCCCATAATCAAAACACTGTTCCCTATTATCAATTATTGTGTAACATATCTCATATAGGTATGCCAGCAAAAATACTCTCCTTTCATTATGTGCCACTATGATGGCGGTTATAGAGATTTTCAAATGAAATGATGAGTTTGCTAATGCCTATAAGGCTTTGATTCGAAATGGAAACCGTGCTTTCCAATAAGAGGAACAAAAACTACTCCTCCCCATTCTTTACTGACCGCAGTACCATCACCCTTCTTAGTAATAATGTAAAGGGACTGAAACATCTCACCAACAGGAATGACCATTTTCCCCCCGGCTTTAAGCTGCTGGATTAAGGGCTCAGGAACGGAGGGAGCTGAGGCCGTCACACATATCCTGTCGTAAGGTGCGTGCTCAGGCAATCCTATAGACCCATCTGAAAGAAAAACTTTCACGTTATGATAGCCAGCTGCTTTAAGATTACTTTCCGATGATTTTACAAGTTCAGGTATTCGTTCAGTAGAATACACTTTACCCGCATCGCCAATGAGTTCGGACATGACTGCAGCATTGTACCCTGAGCCAGTGCCAACCTCCAGAACTGTATTACTTTCCTGCAAATCAAGCAAGTCGCACATGATAGCTACCATGTGAGGTGCTGATATGGTTTGCCCGTATCCGATATTGAGCGGTGTGTCTACATAAGCGCTTGAGATGTATGCAGCAGGAATAAAAAGATGCCTAGGCACCTTCAGCATCGATTTGAGAACTTTTTCACTTATGCGATGGCGCTGAAGACTAGCTACCAGCTCTTCTCTCTCCTTCGCGAACTCCATGATGTACCACTTCCCCATGCTCTTCTATGGACAGGGTTTGCGAAGATGCGTGTTATATTCTTTGCTTCTATGACAATACCGTCACGGGATTTGAAACTGCCATCTCTTACCTTAATTTTTATGATCTTAAATTCATCAGGACCAGCTTTCTCATTAGAGCCAATGGTGAATTGATAGCCACCCGGAACCTGCTTTATCACTGACCTTGTGGTAGTACCCTCATGAATTGCAATCTTTACGCATACCTCATCTATGGCTCTGCCCCAGAGAGAGTTAATATCTGCAACTTTGGCCACTTCAGGTCTTTTTTGACCAGATTCTATAGCTGTGATTATTACTGGGTATACCTCATCTGATGATTCATCATCGATAAACATCTCGTCGCCAACGCGAATTATACCATCGGACTGCAGATGAGTATGCAGTGGAAAAGAAGCTTCTCCCCTGCTCACGATCACCTTTAAGTTAATGACCTTCGGAGTTTCTATAACTGTAGGGTGAACTCCGCCACATTCTAAACATTTCACTACAGGGTTCACACCTGATTTAAGGACTTCATGCAACACCGGATGACGTGGTGAGCAGGAAGGGCATACAACTTCAACTTCTTCGTTCATAATCGATTACTTTATGACAGGAAAGAGTAAATATTTAACCCCTAAAACAGAGTGTTCACCGCTACACACCGAATAAGGAGAAAATAAATAGCTAGTGAATACTTGAAAACAAGAATATATTTATTTTGAGTAAGATTTGATAAAAAGTTCACCTATTAGTAGCTGCAGCGTGTGCTGCGATGAACTCGCGAAGTAATTTAGTACCCAGAAGGGCAGTTTGCCCTCCATCGTACTCCGGAGAGATCTCCACAACATCAAAACCAATTGACATAGGAGCAAGAGCACGTATGATATCTCTCACCTGTATATCGCTGAGTCCGAAAGGTTCAGGAGTACCAAGACCTGGAGCAAACGATGGGTCCAGAGCGTCCATGTCCAATGACAGGTATATCTTGTCGCAATCTAGGTGTTCAAGTGCTTCTGAAAGCACCGTATCCACACCTTTCTCCCTTACAGTATCAGGAGTGTAATAACAGATACCATTGTCTTTTGCGAATTCCCATTCTTCCCGGGGACCGCTGCGCACACCAATAGTCACATACTTGTCAGTAATATCAGTGAGTATGTGCCTGGAAACACATGCATGGTTGAATTTTACACCGCCATATTCCTCACGCAGATCAAAATGGGCATCCAACACCACAAAACCAATATCATCTACGGCATGCTTTGCACATGCCTTTACACAAGGATAAGTAAGAGAATGTTCTCCACCCATCATTATTGGCAGCTTTCCATCCTTTACAATGGGTTCCACCGCAAAGAAAAGCTCTTCAAGCGTCCTGTCCAGATCCGAGTAAGGCTCGAAATTACCTGCATCATGGATCAGCAGATCCTCAAAATCGATGTCAAAGTATGCATTATAGGTCTCAAAGTTTGCAGATGCCTTGCGCATAGCATCCGGAGCCCACCTGCTACCTGCACGAAAAGATGATGTACCATCAAAAGGCACACCAAATAGAACATACCTGGCAGAGGAATAGTCTGACAGAGAATCCATCATACAAAGATCGTGGAACATTTAACCAGAATAGAGTATAATTTTAAATAAAAATGTAGGAAACATATGAGGTATAAGTTTACCTCATATCAATTCTCATCTTGCCCATAGCCATAAGATAGGTGATTTCTTCTCCTTCCTTCACTCTTTCCTTGTATTCTTCAGATATAGGGAGCTCGAAGGTTGAGTAATCAGCCATGTCCATAAGCTGGGCAACAGCTCCTGATATGGCAATAACCTGAGCGCTCTTCCTTTCAACCAGGGGGACATATATCTTGTCAGATACAGGTCCTACAATAGACCTTTTCTGATTATCGAAAATTCCAATGGCATCGATCCTTGCTTTTGCTGAACCGTGCTTACCAGGCTTGGATTTGGAAATGCTCTTAATTACACAGGGCTCTTCATCGATTAGAACGTATTTACCCTCTTTAAGCTCTTTAACCTCTACTTGCTGTTTCATTTATGAATTCTCCGGAACTGTCTATTAAATAAGCGATCAAATGTTGAATATGACTGGTAATAATTTACCATTCCATATATCAAGTTATCTATATAAGAAGCATCTAGTTAATATAATAGAAAGATTACTATTTAAATGATTCAGTGGGACGGATGATCGAATAACTGTGCTATAGTATTATTCCAAGTTGCTTGAGCTTGTCCACATGGGGAACACCAAATTCATCCCATCCTCTTAGTTGATAATAATCGGCAATAGCTTTTTTGAATTCCGCTTCAGGGATACCATCACTTGAAAACATCCTTTGGGGTAAGGTATCGTCCTCACAGGAAAAACCGGCTCGAAGGTTGAACAATCGCTCAAGGTTCCATATCCTCTCACCCATCTTCAATAAATCCTGGGAAGAATATGAGATTCCTGTCACAGCACTCAGCAAGGCAGCTACATCGCTCTCCCCAAGGGCAAAACTTGCAAATGGACACATTACAGCAGAGTCTAAAACTGCTGCAAATTCTTGGTACAACTTAACAAAGCTAGGTTTACTCTTTAATACAAGCCGATCAAGTATAACCGGTTTACCCAGTACCTCCGGCCCTATCATAAATGCACTCTGATGGCATGCACCCTTATTTGAAGTAGCATATGCCAAAGCAAGTCCTAAAATGCCTCTTGGATCATAACCGGACATTTCCAGACCTTTGGAACTCATGCTAAGATCTTTTTCACCATGACTTCTCATAAAAGATAAAGAACCATCACCTAGTAAACTGCTACCTCCCGAGATATCAGAAACTGTTTGTAGGAGCATTCCGGGATCTATCCCCTCACCCGATATTTCAAGATAAGATGCAATAGTAGCTCCACAGGAAATAGGATCTACACCATCAAGATAACAAAGATCGTTGGCCTTGACAATAGATTCAAGATCACTATTTCCCACAGCCGGACCAAAAGCCCATAAAGCATCAAAATCAGGCAGTGGAAGACCATTTTCAAGCACCCGCCTACATCCTAATGGACAGGCATCGCATGGTGTTTTTGTCGATTCGTAAGTTTGTGATAATTTTTCTGCTGAAATACTGCGAGCGTTCTGGAACTTCTTCTCTCTGAAATTCATTGCAGGAAGTATATCTAAATGGTCCAAGACATTTACCATTACAGAAGTACCATAAACAGACAAACCTTTAGAAGTCACGGGGTTGGAATGCAATAGCCTTTGAGCATTAAACACTGCCTTTTCAAGATTTTCTGGTTCTGCTATAAGAGGATCATTTGTACCCTTTACAACTACAGCCTTCAGGTTCTTGGAGCCTGCCACTGCCCCATGACCTCCTCTCCCACTAAAATAAAGGTTATCGTTCACAAAGTTTGCGAAGCGTACTTTATTTTCACCCGCCCTGCCTATGCATGCTACACTGCCTTTTTCCTTTAATATCGATGTTGTTTCCCGCGTATCTTTTCCCCATAGATGATCCGCAGCTATAATGTCTACATCTTCATCGTAGATGGATAGATATACAGGAATCTCAGACCTTCCACTGATTACCAAAGCATCTATTCCCGCAGATTTCATCCCCTTCCCAAAGTATCCCCCTGCATTGGAATCAAATATTGTATGAGTAAGGGGGGATTTTGTAATAAGGGAGTAATGTCCGGACATGGGAACTGTGGTCCCCGTTAACGGACCAGCGGCAAAAACCAGAAGATTTTCAGGTGATAATGGATCAACCGTTGGGTAGGCAAGTTCCTGCATTAGCTTTATGCCAAACCCCCTGCCCCCCAGATACTCTCTTGCTTGCTTTGCACCTGTTCTTGACTCAGTGATCGAATGAGAAGTTAAATCAACAATAATTGTTCTTCCAGTCCAGCCGAACATTCTTATTCACCTTTATAGTTTAACTCCTTCAAGTTCCAGGAGTTTACGCTTCACTGACAAGCTTTCAGAATCCTTGCTTCCGCAGAAACCACCCATCCCTTTGCTTGACACGACCCTGTGGCAGGGAATAATAATAGGATATGGATTTTTTGAAAGTGCACCCCCTACAGCCCTGGAAGCTCCTTTTCTGCCTATAACTGCGGCCAGTTCTCCATATGTCATTGTATGACCATATGGTATCTTCCTTGTTTGTTCAAGCACATTTTTCTCAAAATCTGTGAAACTTGAAAGATCTACCTTACACCAAGAAAAATCTACCTGCTCACCTTTAAGGTATCTTAACATTTCCTGGCACAATCTATCAAGATCTTCCATTTTTACCCCCAAAAAGCTTGTTTTCAAGAGACCGTCTTTTTCCACGATATCTTAACCAGTTAATTCCAGAGAAGAATATTAGAGAAATGCAGGCAATGACAACAACATAAATAAATGGCTTAGTCTTCTCTACAAGTATTGGATTGATATTGTCTTTTTGATCGTAGGTTGGATACATGATATCGCGCCTATCTGTACTGTGACCAAGACCCAGGGCATGCCCCAGTTCGTGCTTTGCTACCTCTCGCATATTGGCATCGCCATATTGCCTCCATGCATAGCCTTGATAATCGCCCACTTCTAGTACGATATCCACTTGTACGTACTTACCATTTACTTCATGAGGCCTAGTAAAACCTGCAACTCCATTTCCAGCCCCTGAATTCTTTTCTAAGTTCTCGACCCACATGATGTAAACATCAGCATCACTTTCAGCATCTACCAACTTAAATTCAGGATCGTATCCCAAATGGCCATTGCCACCATTTTCCCAATATTCCATAGCCATTTTCACTTGTTCACTATATGTAGGACTATAATGTTCTGGAACATTGACCTCATCAATATAAACTGTCACAGGTGAATGATCCCATGGTGTAGAACTAAGAACAGGATATTCACTATCTTCCTGGGCATACACGCCCTGAATTGCTACCAAAGCAAAAAAACAAATCATGAATAACTGAAATATACAAAAATGGCGTTTTTGAGACATGGACCACCATATGAACATGTGTCCCACAATACAAATAGTTAATCGGCCGTTAAATTTGAGCAGCATAACGATAAATACAATGAGGAATAACCCCGCCTTATGAAAAAGAACATAGCAGTGGTTTTCGATAGCGCAGGAACACTGCTGCGTATGTACCGTGTCGCAAAAGAAACAGCAACGGGCAATTTTTTAGAAGATGTTGAAAGTACCATGCTGGTTGCAGAAAAAGCGGGAAGGGCTCTTGTAGTGATGCATGCAGAACCGCATATGCTGAAAAATACAGAGCCTTCAACAGTGCTGTGGAAGTTCATTGCTGATAATGACCTAAAAATAGACATCAGTTGCTCGAGCGGACCAGTGAGTCCACAAGAAGCTATGAAAATAATTAATAAAGAAAAAGTTGTAGTAAAAGATGTGACAGACGTGCTATCTGCAGTATATATACATTGTCCAGAGAGATACTACATGGCTGCAGCTTTGATAGTAGACAAGGAAACGCAACTTATTCCTTATGTGCTTAGTACTGCAGGAAAATTATACTCAAATACAAGTAAAACTATTGAACTCTTGCAATGCAGAGGAGTTGACACGTACATAGCTTCCGGAGATACTATGCGTTCACTGAAAGGAATAGCTGAAAAGCTCCGAATTCCACTTGAAAATGTCTTTGAGATTGCAACTACCGAAAACAAAGCAAAAATAGTGCTTGACCTCAAAAGAAAATATAATAGAGTACTGATGGTAGGAGATGGAATGAACGATATCCGGGCTCTACAAGTTGCAGATATAGGGATCGTTACAGTGCAGCAAGGTGATAAAAGACCACAAAAGTTACTGGAAACTGCTGACCTGGTTATAAATGATATAATCGAGGTAATAGAGATTGTGGATTCATTAAATACTGCAGACCACATGAAAGAGCAAGGGACAGCTTTTTATTGTTAACAGTGAAAACAATATGCGTTACGTTTATGTACAATTTTACATAATGCTGATGATACTCTACAAAAAAGGAATTTGAGAACTAATCACAAATGGCTGGCAGAAGTTTTTAGCAGTTTTGTACATACCATACAATACCATTAAGTAATTTGAACTGGTAACCATAACTCAAATAACTCCAGCTGGCACATAAACGGAGGAACATAAATGGCAGTGCTCATCGAGGTCAAGAACCTTAATCTGGATTTTGACGGTGTCCAAGTTCTAAAGGACATCAATCTTACCATAAATGAAGGAGAGGTCATCGGCATATTGGGACGAAGCGGAGCAGGTAAAACTGTGTTGATGCACGTACTTCGTGGTGTCGAAGAATATGAAAGCATCAGCGGGCAGGTGATATACCATTTAGCACGCTGTGAAAAATGTGGTCATATAGAACCCCCAAGTAAAGTAGGACAAGAATGCACTGGATGTGCTGGTGAAAAACTAGTACCTTTTGATGCTGATTTTATAGAGATGTCCATACATGATCAAAAGAGAAGAGAGATCACTAAAAGAATAGCTATAATGCTCCAACGTACTTTTGCATTGTACGGTGATGAAAAAGTCATCACAAATGTAATAAATTCCCTTACTGAGATTGGGAATCAGGATGAAGATGTAACTTCAAAAGCTATGGAACTTCTGGAAAAAGTACAACTATCACATCGAATGATGCATATAGCACGTGACCTGAGCGGTGGAGAGAAACAAAGAGTCGTATTAGCCCGCCAGCTTGTGAGAAATCCCATGCTATTGCTTGCTGATGAACCTACAGGTACGCTGGATCCAAGGACAGCAAAGATAGTGCATGAGGTTATCGAGCGGACAGTGAAAGACTATAAAATGACGATGGTCATAACCTCTCACTGGTCTGAAGTAGTAGAAGAGATCGCAGACAAGGCAATTATCCTTGAAGATGGAGTCATAATCAACGAAGGGAAGCCATGTGATATGGCAAAACAATTCGCTGGAATGGCTTGTGTAATTGAAAAGAAAAAAGATATTGCACTTGGAAGCCCTATTATAAGAGTGCAGAACCTCAGGAAGAAGTATATATCTGTCACAAGAGGAGTCGTCAATGCTGTGAGTGACATCTCTTTCGAAGTAAGAGAAAGCGAGATATTTGGGCTTGCCGGGGTCAGTGGTGCCGGAAAGACCACCACTTCCGAAATACTCATGGGAATAGTCCAGCCGACAAGTGGAGAAGTGATGACACGAGTGGGAGAAGAGTGGATAGATATGAAAAAACCCGGTCCTGAATGTAGAGGACGTGCAGTTCGGTACATGGGCATATTACACCAGGAATATAGCCTCTACATACACCGTAATGTCATAGATAACCTCACTGAGTCAATTGGAATAGATCTTCCCTATGAACTTGCTGTAAGGAAAGCTATCATTACTTTGAAAACTACGGGGTTCACAGAGGAAAAGGCAAGATTGATCTTACCCAAAATGCCTGATGAGCTTAGTGAAGGAGAGAGGCATAGAGTAGCACTTGCTCAGATATTAATGAAAGAACCAAATATAATAGTAATGGACGAACCCACTGGTACCATGGACCCCATTACTAAAAAAGATGTCACGAGATCCATTCTCAAAGCACGTGAGGAGCTCGGCAACACATTCATAATCGTATCACATGACATGGACTTCCTTGAAGATATATGTGATACTGTAGCACTCATGAGAAATGGTGAGATAGTAGATATTGGAGAGCCAAAGAAAGTGATATCTCTACTTACCGAAGCTGAGCGCATAGAAGCTGCAGCTGATAAATAATAGATAAAAAAAGAGGTGTTAAACGTGGATGGCATGATAACTGTAGAGGTCAACGATGTAAAAATAGAGTTGCCTGAAGGAGCTACCCTTAGGGATGCCATCCTGGCATTTGATACCCCCTACAAAGAAGGAAATTCAATAGGGATCCTTAAGCGATCTGCTGCTGCGCAAGAAGAAAATGTGACAGAGTATCGGATAATTACAACTGCTGGAGAGTTTATGATCGAGCTCTTCGTAACAGATTCACCATCAAAAAGGCGATGGGTGGAGAAATCTGACAAATATAGAAATATACCCCTCAGATGGTCTAGCAGAGATGCAGTTGCATTCGGCCCCTTTTCAAGCGATATTGATCCTAAGAGAGAGGCTGGAGTATATAGAGAATATGAAGTTCTTTTTGCAGCCGGTGGCGGGGATCCCCGTAATACACATATAATAATAACTAAGGATAGACACTCTGCGGAATATGGGGATCCGCAAGAAGGTGCCTTTGGAAGAGTCGTAAGTGGGAGAAGAGTGTTGGAAAGCCTGAGAGAGAAAGACAGTATAATTGAGATTAAGCCAGTAATATCATGGAAACAAATTGGCGAACACCTCCTTACTACTGACCTCGCAACTCCTATGGAAGATGGGGAAAAAGTATTCACATATCTGGATGTGGTAATGTCTCCGGAATCTCCTCTGGGAGCAGAACATTTTTTTGCACTGATAAGGAAGGGAAGTTTCAAGGCGGACATGGTCTCAAGCTCGTTCATATCAAACCATACTCTTCTTGGAGAGCTGCCTGCATATGAAAACTATGAACCGCGCACGAGGGGAACCGTATTCCTGCGCACAGTGGGGTATGGAGCAGGAAAGGCATTTATCTCAACAGATGACAGGACAGCCAGCATTCTGCATTCTGTTATAGGACATGTGGACAAGGGCATGGAATTGGTGAAAATGGCAGAAGCTGGACACCGGCTTCTAGTACGCACCACGCCGCCACAGATTATGTTGCATGGCAAGAATTTCTCGGAAGCTGAAGAGGAGCTGGTCCCATTTGGTGTGAAACTCATTCGTGAAGGAGACACAAATGATGAAGCACTGATAGTTGCCCAAGATCCTGATACTACTATTGGGATACTGCAAGAAGGTACTGTAAGGGCCACTGGCGTTGATGACTCAAAAATAGTCAATATAGAATTATACGATGATGTTGCACCCATAACCCTGGATTTCTTCAGGCATGCTATTGGTCTGCAGTTTAGGCCCGTAGGAATATTGCCTTTGATAATGATGTATGAGAACACCTATATTTTCAAAGCTGAAAAACCTGCTGAAAGATATAAGGAAATCCTGCCGGAGAACGTACCAAATAAAAAAGTTGCAGCCGGAGAGATAGGTGTTACTAATCAGGCAGCTAAGCGTATGGGAATGGTAGGTGTCAAGACCAAGGATGATGATCTCTTCGGACCCACCGGAGAGAAGTTCATAAGTACAAATATCATCGGACGCATCCTTGACACGGAAAAGCTCCAACATTTCAAGGAAGGAGATAAGATCTATGTCATTGAACGCAACAGGGAGTGAGCTCATGGATAGTGAGGAAGATGTTATTACCAAAATAGTGGTCATAAGTTCTGACAGCGTTCTACCCATAGACGCGGCGATGAAAGTTTATCAATCCGAAACTGCCATAACGATCAAAGAGACCTGTTTCGGAACAATGGTCACCGGCCCCAGAAATGCTGTGGACAGGGTTGTGGATGAACTGAGGGCAATGGATATGAATCATGTCTTTGTGAAAGAGCGTGGATTTCGTCCTGGGGATGAAAGAAGATGCCGGGCCGTAAGGGGTGGTGGACCCAGACCAGGATTTCATTACCTGAGAGAGGAAGTACAGATGCTACCCATGATAGGAAAGGCACTTGATGCTTATGATAAGCATGTTCCACTCGCGGAGATACACCGTGCTAAAAAAATAGAAGTAAAGAAGCTGAAGGACATTATTGAATCTAATATATGAGGGAATATAATGGCAAAAGTGATAATTTATCCTATCAACAGCCTGATACTTTCTGATCTTGTAGAGCGTTTCGGCCACAAACCCCTTGCGATGATGGAAAAGATTAAAGAGAAAGTAAATACGGTAGGGGTAGATTCACCACCTCTTAATATAACAGCTGAAGAACCAAAAATGGGTCTGAAATATGCAGCTGTGGAAGTGCCTGCAGGAGTCAGAGGGCGGATGGCCATAGTTGGTCCTATGATAGATGAGGCAGAAGCTGCTGTAATAGTGAATGAAGCATCCATGGCCTTTGGATGTATGGGATGTGCCAGGACGAACGAGCTAACTAAATACCTGATACGCAAAAAAGAGATTCCAATCCTTGAAGTAGAATACCCCAGAAGTGAAGAGGAAGGCCAAGAATTTGTCTATAAGATTGCCGAATTCCTGAAATCTCTGCCGCCGGAGGATAAAGTATGACCAAAGATAAGCAGGTAAAAGTGGCGTTAGTCTCATGCGGTTCGGAATATGCAGGAGTTCAGGGAGAACTGGAAAAAGTAGCTGCCAGTGTCAATGCAAAACTAATTTTTCCTGAAATAGATATAGCTTCTCTTGATACAATTGGAAGAGATTTTGGAATAGAGGCTGCAAGCCCTGATCTACGTCTGATGATGGCAAGAGCTCAGGCAGTAGTGGAAGGTCTGACCGATGTGGATGGAGTGTTCATCACATCATGTTTTAGGTGTGCTGAAGCTGCTATTGTAAGGAACGAAGTAAGAAGGTACATAAACAAACATTCCAATGTTCCTGTGATCAGCTATTCTTTCACAGAAAGGACAACTGCAGCTACTCTTATGACAAGAATGGAAGCACTCACTACTATCGCAAAAAGAAAACATCTGCTGGCCCGTGAGCATCAGACTGGCCTTACTGCGGGTATAGATTCCGGTTCAACCACCACAAAAGCTGTGATCATGCGAGATGACAAAATCATTGGCCAGGGTTGGGTGCCCACTATAAAGGTAATTGATAGTGCCACAGAAGCTTTCAACCATGCACTGGAGGAGGCGGGTGTAAAGGCTGAAGAAATTCAGGCTATTGGAACTACCGGATATGGCAGATTCCTGGTAGGAGAGCATTTTAAAGCACAACTGATACAGGAAGAGATCACGGTCAATTCCAAGGGTGCGGTGTACCTGGCAAACAAGCAAAAAGGCCCTGCAACTGTTATCGACATAGGAGGAATGGACAACAAGGCCATCTCTGTGCAGGACGGTATACCTGGCATGTTCACCATGGGAGGCATCTGCGCAGGTGCCTCCGGGCGTTTCCTGGATATGACGGCAAAGAGACTTGGTGTAGAGATCACGGAACTGGGGGCACTGGCTGTCAAAGGTATGCAGGAAAAAGTTGAGATGAACAGTTACTGCATTGTCTTTGGTATCCAGTCACTGGTAAACTCGCTTGCAAAGGGATCAAGACCTGAGGATGTGGCTGCTGCAGCTTGTCATAGTGTGGTGGAACAGATATTTGAGCAGCAATTGCAGGAAGTGGATGTAAAGGAGCCGTTAATTCTAGTGGGTGGCTCTTCACTGATAGAGGGAGTTCCAAAAGCCCTGAGTGATCTGCTTAAAATAAATGTGCTGGTACCACCAAACTCTCATCTCATAGGTGCCGTAGGAAGTGCATTGCTGGCATCAGGATTTGTGGAGGACTGAAGCCTATGGAACCCTTGGAGATCTTCAAGGTAGAGACAAAAATACCTGAAGAGGCGGAAGCTTACAAGTCCATTCTCTCGGATGTTATGTCCGATCTCGCACTTGCTAATGCCATTGGTCGGATATATGTGATCATAACACCTGAAGACTCTCTGTTTCAGATGGCCATTATCCTGAGGGGAAGTCCCCCGCTAGTAAAAACATCGGACTTTGCAGATGTCAATATTGGGGCTCTTGGCAAAAATGAGATACAACTTGTCCTACGTGATGAGAAATATCTGCCGGACCTGTTGGAAAAACTCTGGGCAAAATATGGGCGTGGAAAGGTTATCCAGCAGGACAGGAAGACCATCAATGTAAGCGTGGGAAATATAGATAGTGATATCGAGATCATAAAAGAAATGATCATATTCGATCCAAAGCGCACACTGCTTTCGAGGCTTGTAGAAATGGCTATAAGAGGAACACCTGAAGGGTTCAGGGTACGCCATCACTCACTTAATGATAATGAATTTATTTTTGTGGCATCTGAGGATGCCATGAAACCTGAATGGGTGCAGCAGGGACACCAAATGCTTGAAAAGATAAAAGGAGGGGAAGCTTTTGGCAGCAGTGCTTGAGCCTTACATATATGAAGGTGGTATACATAGACATACGCTTCTTTTAGAACTATTGGAAGATATGGGAGGATACCTCATCCAGAAAACTCCAGCTGCCACAGAGGTAACACTTGTCATGCTTGTGCCCAGAGATGATGTACATCTTATTGAACAGCTTGCCAAGGAATTACTTGGAAAGATATCCAGAGCTCCTCTTACGGGAACGGAGATAGCTGTGGTCTCACCTACACTAGCATCTCATCACCTACCACATTCTGCATGCGATATAGCTGAATTTCTGCGGCGTGGAGGAGCAAATACCACAATGATAGGACTTGCCAGAGGAATGGGGCGAAGAGTTGCACTTTCTGCAGATTATGAAAGGAAACTCATAAACGAGCATGATATTGCTCTGTTCTCTTTTGGTACCTTTCGGGACTGTATCATAAACAAGAAACCAAAACTCTTTGAAGGCATAAAGATACCCATCGTTGCCACGGGAGGACCTGATATTAAGACCGAAGAAGTTCCAGGAGCCGACATGTACATTGGAAACATAGGCAGGATCTCCCACAGATTACGTCACAGTGACGAACTGGAAGCGCTGGACGTTATGAGCGAAAAAGTGGGGTTGATCGTGGAGAAGATTAGAGAGGATATTGCCAGGGATCCCCTTGCGGTCATGCCTGCCAGAATAATGAAAGAAGTACAGGAACAGATCCCTGAAATTGAAAGTGCCTATACTCCTGCACCACTTACACTGCAATTAGATGGGATACGCATAAAACTTCCTTATGCAGATTTCCATAAGAAAGTAGAGGAACTAGAGCTTCAAGATAATATACGCCTTGCAGATGTTGCAACTGTTACACCTTCAAAAATGAAAAATTACATACTTGTGAAGGTTAAAAGGAAATCTGAAGTAGGCATTGAAATATAAGATGCGAGGTGCAACGTGGAACTAGAAAAGATAAAAGAGATGCTTGATGGAGAGCCTGAAGAAGTTGTAGAGAAACTTCTGGAGGATATTAAGAAGCAATATGGAGAGGTACCTTACATAGTAAACTTCATCAAAGATATGCCTGAGCTTTTCATCTCTAGAACAATATACACAAATAGCATCATGCGCGAGTTCAAGCGCATGGACCCTAAGACAGTAGAACTTATAAGCATTGCTGTGGCTTCTGCACTCAAATGTGGACATTGCCTTAAAACACATATAAGGGTAGCAAAAAGACTGGGAGTTAGCAGGGAAGAGATTTTTGACACAATTCTCATTAGTAGCACTGTGGCAAATGCATCTATACTTGCAGAAGGCACCCGGGCCATAGATTCTGAGTTCTCAGCCACTGATGACAGAAAAGACCCTTCTTGCATGTTCTGTAATTTTACTTCAGAACTGCCAGAACAACGCTGATAGATTTCTTCTAAAAATTTAATAGAAGGGTATGCCTGAAATAATAACACCGACAGCATACCCTAGTATAACACCTGTATTAAGGAATGGAAGACCAGCCTGGGGTTTTCCTTTCATTACAAATACCATAAGAGCTGAGTATCCGATAAGCGTACCGATCATAGCACCTATAGAAGGATATGAGACTCCACAGCACTGCAAAGGCGAATACTTTGCAAGGAAGACATTGGCAGAGACTACCAGAATAGTAGGCATTACAGCATCTCCCAGACCCATAAAAAATGCTTCTCTTTCTTCTCCTTCCTCCTTCTTAAAAGTGTCCTTGATAAAGGAATAGCTTAGCTTCTTTGGAATAATAAAAAGAATGGGTAGCCGTAAATCCATGACTCCTTCCGCAAGATCGATCATATGCTTTGTCTTGTATACAGAAATTGCATCATAGATAGCAAGCAGAGAAAGCAGAACCAGTACCGGGATTATAGACAGAGAGATACCGAAGATGGCACTTGCACCCGCTCCTATGATAAGGCCAATGGTGTTTATTACATACCATTCCGGAAACTTATACAACAGAACAGTAAGAACTATTGAAAGGAAGAGAGAAACAGCATTGATCATACTGCTTGAATCTGTTACTGATGACAATAAAGCTATGAAGACATAATATATAGTAGAAGCCACAGCCAGTAGTATCACAAGCTGTATGACCCATTGCATATTCTTTTTCAATGCAACAAGCAAGAAAAAAGTGAATATGAGGATGATCACTATATAGTACAAACTATTGGCTGTAGAGTCTGGATTCTCAAAAGCCTGCATACCTTCAGCAGTCATGGGCTGTGCAAGCAACAGGGACAAGAACTGGACAGCTAATATGATGCCAGCCATTGCAAAGATTGGAGCATAATTTTTCAAAAAGCTTTTTTCCGAACTCAAAGTGATATCCCCTCATTATAAGTAATATAATAATAAGTGAATAATATACCGTCAGTATTTAATTTTATCTGATTTTTGGCCATAAATGAAAGTAGTGTATAGAAATAACTGTTGTTACTTCAGAACATTAACTCCAAGGCATTTCTAGCCTTCATGCCTGCAGTAATACCGAGTTCTTGGGCTTTTGGAGTGACATATCTCACTTCAGCAGCGAGAACATCTTCAAAGGTGTTAACTCCCGACACCCGTACAGCCACATCACCCAGCTTCTCAGCTGTGGCCATATCCAGATAACCACACATCACAAAACCGAGATCAGCTTTTACTACAATCAAAGATGAATGCTGCATTTCAAAGTTCAAGCCTATGGCAATGCCCTTCTTTAGTTTAATTTGTTCGATAATCATGTGTTGACCTCGCCAATGTGAAATGAACTTTATCCTATAATATTAATCAATCTTAGTATTATTCATCCCTAAAGATGGAAGTATCCTTTCTGCAAGAGATGAATTTTGCTCTTTGCCATCTATTGAGATAATGCCACCGGAAATATTTTCAGTAACTCGTGCAACAGGAGGAACAGCGCCTTGAATTTCATCCAAGTAGAAATAAACCGTTGCTTTATCTGTTGAACTAAAAATACCTCGAATTATAATGAATTCTTGATCAGTACTGATAGATACATTATCGATTCCTTCAGTAGAATTAACAGATGCTCCTTTAGGCATATTGATAATGAGAGAAGTACCTTTTTCACCAATGAAACTTATGCTGCTGCCACGGGGCCCTGATAGTGAGTCAACCAGGCGATAATTAGTCATGTAGAGATTCCTAATAGCCTCCACCTGTGTTACCGATCCTAATAATTCAGATGACATCGAAGAGCTCACATCCGTTAATACGACAGATTGAGAAGATCCATTTATGATAACATCCATATTTTCATGGATAGAGTTCTCTAAAGTAGATCTGGTCTTTACATCGGCCTTAAGGACTTCCCAGGCACTGATGAAGTGGTCCTGGTTACCTAAAGACATGTCAATGTAGTCTTTGTAGAGAAGGGCATTACCTTCTGTATACATTTCCATATACTCCCACTGAACGGTATCATATCCTACAGTAATGTTGTTCTCCCAGGTGAATGCAGCATTCACCGGAAGTGCCATGAGCAAAAAAAATACTGAAAATGCCGAAAGCAAAGACCTCAAACTATCACCTATCAAAGAGTCGTTACCTGGCAACCATCATCTGTAACTATCAGAGTATGTTCTGCCTGAGAGACCATACCACCTGCAACTTCCTTCAGTACGGGATAAGAAGTAATTACACCTGACTTAGCAAGCTGCATAAGAGCAAAGTCCAGCTTTTCAGTCTTGAGCCACCTTTTGGCGAATGGTAGCAGTTGGTAAGGTTCTATCTCTTTCAAAAGATTACGAGCAGCTGGCAGACGCACGGGTTTGTTCCCTATTACACTGAAAATTTCCGACCATGAACCATCTACTATTTTTCCCGCGCCATCGGTAGCAAAGGGTTCAATGGCTATCACATCCCCAGCCTGGAGCACAGAACCATGATCTATATGACGGTTAGGTATGCTGGGATGTGTGTGGGCAATATACCTAGCAACTCCATGACCTGTGAGATTTATAATTGGCCTGAAACCCAGGTTTACAATGGTATCTTCAATTACACCTCCTATCTGTACAGTACTTACACCGCTTTTCACGAGGTCTATGGCAGCATAAAGGGCAGCCTCAGAGGCTTTGACGAGATCTCCATACTTCCCCGTGAGGTCCACTGTGATGGCAGAATCAGCAATATAACCATCCACATGCACTCCAATATCAAGCTTAACCACATCTTCTCCAAAAACAGTCTCATCGCCTGCCATTGGAGTAGCATGAGCAGCTTCATCATTACGCGAAATATTGCAAGGGAAAGCTGAACCATCTGCTCCCAGCTCAATAGTCCTGTTCTCCACAAATTCAGCCACCTCAAGCAAGCTTGAACCTACTTGGATCTTATCCTTTGCTTCACTCCGTACCCTGGATAAAATCTCACCTGCTTTGAGATATTTCTCCAGAACGTCCTCCTGCATTTTACCTATCATAAAACACCAACCTACTGATACCTTAATAAAAACTTATACTACAAATCTCTTTTCAAGCAATGTGAGGTTCTCACAACCATTTTCTGTTACTAACAGCAGATCTTCTATACGAATACCACCCTGACCTGGATAATACAAGCCTGGTTCAATGGTAATGACATTACCTTTCTCAAGAGGGATTGCCTGAGTCCCCACATAGGGAGCCTCGTGAATATCAAGACCAACACCGTGACCTGTAGAATGAATAAAACCTACTTTCGAACCATTACGAATTGTATTGAAACCATGTGATTCAAGTACATCACATACACGATTGTGGATATCACTGCAGAGTACACCTGGTTTTACCATCGCAATAGCTTCCTTCTGAGCTGCTAGAACTGCATCATACATTTTCTGAAGCTCAGGGGATGCTTCTCCTTTTAGGACTGTGCGACTCATATCAGCAAAATACCGATATTTTTTACTGCGAGGGAATATATCAATCACTATGGATTCATTAGCAGTAAGCGGGCCTTCCCCTTCCCAATGAGGATTTGAAGCTTTTTTTCCACATGCAACAATCGTACCAACAGCTTCACATCCTGCATCCAACAATGCAAGATCTATTTCTCTACGTACATTCTCTGCAGTAAGTTCAAAACCTCTAGATAACAGTTTACCATCAATGATCTCAGCCTTATGAATAAGATTAATAGCTGCAGCCATGGCTTTTTCACATGAGTTTTGAGCATATCTTATATGCTCAATTTCATCCTCCCTTTTGACAGACCTCAATTTTTTGAAAGGGCTTTCAATATCAATAATAGTAAAGCCTTCCTCTTTCAGAGCCTGAGCCGTATGATAAGGAAAATCCCGAGGTACTCCTATTTTTCGGATACCTTCTTTTTGTAAAATCTCAGCTATACAATCTACATAAGCCTGATATGAATCGCCCCTTTGCTTTAGTTTCTCCCTGTAGCTGTAATCCTGCAACGTGCGTATATCGGCAATCCTGGATTCAAGCTCAGCACGGCCTTTTTCCATTTCTGAGACTATTAGTATCTCCTTTTTACCTGAAGTTTGTATGTAGGTGTACTTATCTGAGACGAAAAAATTTGTGGCGTAGTAGAAATCAGCATTATCTGAATTACCCACAATCATAAAGCCATCTGCTTTGTTCCTAGCCAACAAATCTGATATATCCATAGTCTCCATCCTCTCTGCCATACTATAAACATTGTTGTTAATAGTACAAAACAATTGTCTTATCTTTTCAATGGCCTGAATGCATGATGCCAAGAATATAAATAGCATCTGACATCTCATGTGCATGAGGTCATAATTTGTATACATTTTGGATATATACTAGTCCATGGCCATATGAAAGCATGTTACTGAAAAACGGTGTTGCAGTTAGATCAAATCTTTTTATACAGTTCCTTGCGGACATTAAGTACATCATCTTATTTTATGTCTTGGGAGATTTTGTAACTACATACCATGCGCTGGATTATGGACTTGAGGAGAATCCATTTCTTCTGATTTTGATGAATGAGTTTGGCATATGGTCAATGTTAATAATGAAGATTCTGTTCATTGGGATAATTTATTGGTATTATCTCACTTTAATGAGCACAGAATCATTATGGAAGACTCAGCTATGGTTTGCATCCAGAAGTACTGTAAACATGGTGGGAATATTTCTCGTGGTAAATAACCTGCTCGTGATATTCTCTAAGTGCAGCTTAGTCCAGATTTTAGGAATCACCCCATATTGATTCACTCGGACGCTTTCGTGTAGCAACAAGCATACCAAGTATCTTTTCTTTTGACTCTCCTGTAAGAAGAAAAACAGCCGAAGGGTCATTAAGTTCTTCTTTAAGTTCAGGGAATGGAACTTGCATGTTCAACCAATCTACATTATGAAAATGCCGGGTATATGGTTCTGTATTGCTATATTCGTAGCCACCCATAACCCTACCAATGGCAAAAAGACCTTTTTCAGTAAGAGGCATTACCACAATATCGCCTATAAGGATACTTACTGAAAACCTGGCCATGTCAACAGACCATCTTTCCAATTTAGACTCTGCAATTGAACAAAGTTTGTCATGAATAGCTGTTTTTAATTGTTCAACTCTTTCAAATTCGTCGAATTTATCCATGACTTTATGAAAGCCCGTCAATTCTTGATTCATACCTTCAATCATTGTTTTTAGTCTGGAAATCTTTTCGTCCCGCAGAGGAGAACCAGAAAAGTAATTAAAGTCATCCAGGCTGCCCTCCAATTCAATAACCAGATTGTTGGTAAAGTCATCATATTTTTGATCAAGCACCCTGTATCGATCTTGCATGACAATTGAATTAGATGACAATTTAAGATCTTCTTCAAATTCATCGAGTATATGCAGTTCCAAGTCAAAAGAGATAACATTCTTTTTGAGGCATTCCCTTGCCTGCCTGCCTGAATACCCTGTTTTTACAACCCAAACGTTAATGAGATCCTTTATACTCAGATGAGTACCCCCTTAAGAATAAATTAGAAGGGGTCACTTAAATAACATTCTATTGGACATATGCTTAAGAACATAGTTTAGTCTACGGTAACTAGACCAGCCATAAAACCAGCTGCAAGAAGCATAAAGAGATATACCATTAACACTACTATTTACTTTGTTGAAACATCGTTGTTCATCAATACCACCCTTTTAGGATAAGGTAGGTCGACATATATTTTTTTGATGGCATGCAATATATAAAAAACTATATATACAAATGGTTGGAGATACTACAACAAAAAAACAGAGAGAGAGAAATAAGCAAAAGTAGAAAAACACAGCCAGAATAAGATTGAAAAGGCTTTTCTACAAAGTCAATCAATTGGGTTTATATTCCTAAAGAAAAGTTAGCAATAAAGCAATCTAAATTCTATTCTATGAGGGTCGATGATGGAAACAAGAGATATTGTTTTTTCCATAGTGATGGTCGTATCATCTTTCGTACTCACTTACGAGTGGCTTGGAAGGTTTAGTTATGACCCTGCGAACTCACTTATAATACTCGCAGCAATAGTGATGGTAGGTGCTCTGGCAGCCATGATTCTGTCAGTAGACATACGCATGCGTAAAATGGAAAGCATGTTAGATGTAAAAGAAAGGTCCCTGCGGATCAATGTTCAGAGCATAGAAAGCAACATGGACAGAAAGATGGATGAGGTAATCAGCAGAGTAGATGAAGCTCTGGAAACCCTCAATAGCAAAAGGTACAGGTGAGACGTGGTGGAAGATTGTTACCATAAAGGATCAGTTATTTCCCACGTGATGCGAAAATGATATAAACTGGTGCTCACTATCATAGATGATTTAGAAACCTCATTCTACAAAGAGGTGCGTATATGCGCATTCATCTGGAACCGATTGGTATAATCAAAAAAGCTGGAAAATATTCCGAAATAATGATTTATTCTGATTTCGAGCAAGTAGTAAAGAATGTCATATCAAAAATTGGCACCGAAATCAGTGGACAGAAGTTGCTTATTGTACATAAGAACAGAAGTTCTGATGGAGACGGACATCAAGTCCAAATAACAAAAGCAGACCTTATAGAAAGAGTGGGAAACATATTAAAAGTTGGGAATATCGATGCATCTGAAGATTCTGTCATTGATGTAAGACTTGACACGGGCGAAACAACTAAGAATATCTGAGAACTATCCTGATTCATGGGAACAGATATTGGAGAACTTCTGAAAAAACGGCAAGTCGAAATATCTGAGTTGTCCCATAAAATTGTAGCTATAGACGCATACAACACACTCTACCAGTTTCTGAGCATAATACGGCAGAGAGATGGAACTCCACTTAAAGATTCAAAAGGGAACATTACATCTCATCTTTCTGGCATTCTCTATAGAATGACCAACCTTATGGAAGAAGGAATAAAGCCAGTATTTGTTTTTGATGGGAAACCATCGCATCTTAAAGATCGAACTATCGAAAAGAGAACGGCCGATAGAGAGAATGCAAAAATAAAATGGGAAGAAGCTAAAGAAAAAGGATTAGCAGAAGAAGCATATATGTATGCTCAGGCTTCTTCCAAGGTTACTCGGAAAATAGCTGATGATTCCAGAAAACTTCTTTTAGCTATGGGAATTCCCTGGGTGGATGCTCCTTCGGAAGGAGAGGCTCAAGCTGCTCACATGGTGACAACAGGAAATGCAAATTATGTTGCTTCACAGGACTATGATTCATTGCTTTTTGGAGCACCCGCAGTTGTAAGAAATCTTACCATTACAGGCAAACGTAAACTGCCAAAAAAGAACATTTTTGTGGATGTAAAGCCTGAGATAATGACACTTGAAGAAAACCTTACAGAACTGGGAATTGACCGCTCACAACTATTAGATATTGCATTATGCGTAGGCACTGATTACAACGCCGGGCTAGAGAAGATCGGACCAAAAAAGGCATTAAAACTGGTAAAAGAGTATGGCAGCATCGAAAAGGTGTTACAGGCAATCGGGCACAATATAGAAAACGTACAGGAAATAAAAGATATTTTTTTAAATCCCACTGTAACAGACAATTACAACCTCAAATGGAAAAAACCTGATATGGATGCAATTATTGCATTCCTTTGCGAAGAGCATGATTTCTCAAAAGATAGAGTAATAAAGGCCTGTGAAAGGCTGGAAACGATCAGTGGCCCAGGACAAAGAACCCTGGACCAATGGTTCTGAGATCACTTTTTAATAAGTGACTTGCCTGTCATTTCTATCGGTTTTGGAATATTCAGTATCTCAAGCATTGTTGGAGCAATGTCAGATAGCTTGCCTTCACAAAGCTGCACACCCCCCTCATCACATACATAAATACAACGTACGGGATTGGAAGTGTGAGCCGTATGTGGAGAACCGGAAATTGGATCTATCATTTTTTCAGCGTTACCATGATCAGCAGTAATGATTACAGATCCTCCGGACCCTATTACAGCATTCACTACTTTGCCTGCACATGTATCAACAGTTTGTACCGCCTCTACGGTAGCATCGAAGAAACCTGTATGACCCACCATATCCATGTTAGCATAATTGACTATTATTACATCGTATGACCCCAACCTGATTTGTTCCACAAGCTTATCAGTAACCTCATAAGCGCTCATTTGTGGTTTGAGATCATAAGTAGCCACTTTAGGAGATGAGACCAGCAATCTATCCTCCCCAGTATTCTGCTGCTCTACGCCACCATTCAGGAAAAAAGTGACATGTGCATATTTTTCAGTCTCAGCTATCCGTAACTGTTTCAGACCATGATTACTAAGAACCTGCCCAAAAGTATTATCAATAGATTCAGTTGGAAAAACAAGTGGAATATCCAGTTTTTCATCATATTCGGACATGCATACAAAATGAACATGTGGGCAGGGATTTCTTTCAAATCCTTCAAAACACTCATTTACAAAAGAATAGGAAAGTTGGCGCGCTCTATCCGGCCTGAAATTGAAGAAAATAACCGAATCATGGTCCTTAATGGTAACAAGAGGCTGATCGCCTTCATCTGTGATAACCGTAGGCTTGACAAACTCATCATTTTCGCCTCTATCATATGCGTCTTTGATTGCAGAAACAGGATCTTTAGATCTGAGACCTTCACCTAAGACTAACGCATCATAAGCAAGTTTTACCCTATCCCAACGCTTATCCCTGTCCATAGCATAATATCTTCCTGAAACAGTAGCTATGATAGCGTTCCTTTTTTTGCCATACACTTGTTGAAACTCTTCCATATCGCAAAGAGCTTGTCTGGGAGGCACATCTCTCCCATCAAGGAAAGCATGAACATAAATTCTGGAAAGCCCCTGATTTTCAGCAACCTTGATCAAACCTTTCAAATGGTTCATGTGGCTGTGTACCCCTCCATACGAGAAAAGGCCCATTAAATGCAGGTTAGAGCCTTTTTCCTTAACGTTTCTTATTGCATCAAGAAGTACTGGATTGGTATAAATTTCACCACTTTCTATAGATTTATTAATTCGTGTCAGATCCTGGTAAACAACCCTTCCTGCACCTATGTTGAGGTGTCCTACCTCAGAATTACCCATCTGACCTGCAGGAAGACCAACACTTTCCCCTGAAGCCTCCAGAAAAGTAGAAGGATATTTTTCCAAAAGAGAATCGAGAACAGGTGTCTTCGCAGCCATCACAGCATTTCCCATGGGCTTTGGATTATATCCCCATCCATCAAGAATCATGAGCAGTAAAGGCTTTTTAGATTGTGCCATGATATGGTAAATGTCACTGATGTATATTAAATAAGCTGCTATAGTAGAAAAAATTATACAAAATGAAAAAGTGTATCTGGACTCATTTTGAAGTGATATTTAGAGGACCATGATTTACAATAAGAATATATGAATCTGTTTTTTGAAAAACAAATAAAACAAATAAACTTTACTTGAGATAGAGGTAACCATCCATTACTAAACCGATTATTGCTATCACTTTTTTTATGCAAAATAGGATAGTGAATATTATAGATAATTTGTACCATACGATGAAAAAGATAAAAATGCTACTTAGAAAGTCATTGAATATATAAATACCAGGAGTAAAAAATCCCCCATCGGTAGTCACGAATTACAAAGTAAACCATTGGTATATGATTATATTGAGTTACTAATAAGGTTAACTAAGTAAAACTAAGTTGCGTATGAACACAAACAGCAATCTAAATCACAACTATAATAACAAGATAATTATAAGTACGGACATATATAAAAACCTTTTTCCAACAATAAACCTTCTAAAGAGTTCCGTATTAGTATCGATATCAGGAGCCTTACGCATTTACATTGCATCACTACTGCTTCTGGTAAATATGAATATTCTGAACTGTTTAGCAGGAGGGCTCATCGTATATGCAGTATACACTCTTGACCGTGCACTCGAATCGACTGAAGATACTATTAACAGGTCGGAACTCAATGGGGCTAACAAAAAGTTAGCGCTATTTGTCTGTTTGAGTACATTTGCGATTGGATGCTATATCCTCAATGCAAGCGGTTTACTGCTAATAGCCTTAATGCCGCTTATAGCTGGATATCTCTACAGCAAAGGATTGAATTTTGGGAAAATTAAGCTTAAATTAAAAGGTGGCCTGGGAGTTAAGAATCTTGTAGTTGGGATTACATGGGGTACTTTCATTGCAAGCATAGCTGGAGTGGAGCTTGAAAATATCCTGCCAGTGTTCTTAGTATTCCTTTATTACGGATCCAAACTTTTCATAAATTCGACTATATACGACTTTAAGGACGTAAAAGGAGACCTGATGGCAGGTATCAAAACCTTACCTGTAAGCCTTGGAGAAAAGAATACTCGAAAATTGCTGTTAACATTGCATGTTGGATCTCATTTACTGCTGATAAGCGCCATATTAATGCATTTACTGGCATTCGAACCCGTGATAGTGATCTACAGCTTTTTCATAGGGTTACTATACGTATTTAGGCTTACAAACAATAGAGAAAATGAAAAGACATGGGGAAAAATTGAAAGACTATTTTTAGTTGATGGAGAATCAGGATCTATTGTATATCTAAGAACAGCAATTACAAGTTTGATATGAACATAGATTTCATATTTTTTTTGCTTGCCCTAAGTAGTAATCGAATAGATCATTTCCCCATTGAATACCTTTTTTGTCAACGCAAATGAGGTCTGTCCGTGGATCGTAATTACCTGATTTGAAGAACAGAGACATAGAAAAGAAAAGGTCTGTCACCACAAAAGCTACCTTTGCACCTTCAATTAAATATAGCTCAGTAAATTCCCCATCATTATATGTTTTCAAATCTTCTGCAAAATCAGTTTTGACCACGTCATAAATGCTATCTGTAAGTATAAGAGAAGTAGGAACATCTTTTTCTGCAAGATGTTTGAAAAATTGTGGATACGTCGAGAAGAAAACAGGAGAAACACCTTTGATTGTAGTAGAGTGTTCAATTGTTTCAAGAAATGATTTATGAGAAGTATAAACATTCTCGAGTCTATCTACATAAAAATCACAGTCTTTTAGATCTGCTAACCTATCAAGCAAATAATCGGGTATTCCAGACAGATCATGATCATTCCAAAAGTCCTCATTTTTCTCAATCAAATCTAACATGTCAACAAATGGTTTAAAAGACTTGGCAACGATCTTACCAGTAGTTGTAAGTGTATACATCTTAGTAGATGGATCTTTATACATAAGATTAGCAGATTCCATCTCCCGTATCCGTGGAGCAATCTCTGGAGAGGATACATCGAACTTCTTACGGATATTAGTGAGAGTTGACGGTTGCTCAAGAAGAAAAAGAAGGAGATCTCTTCTTTTTTCCGAGAAAGTGAGCAAACTCAACAGACCTTTGGATTTCATAATAATCACTCGCAATTTACACTAGGGAACAAATTTGAGATGGATAGTGAATTCAATAAATATATGTTATCAATATAATCAATAAACAATATCAGTTATAAATATATCATACATAATTATTTAAAGAGGTGTTGCCAGTTTCTTCCAAAAAAGAGAAAAATGAGTTAATGGAGGAAGTGTCGCATTCCGGTGAATACCAGAGAAACCCCCAGTTCGTTTGCAGTACTTATGACTTCATCGTCCCTGATTGAACCTCCGGGAGAGACTATATAAATTATACCATTTTCAGCTGCATGAACAATGCTGTCATCAAATGGGAAAAACGCATCTGAAGCCATTACACTTTTTGAAAGTACATTCTTACAGTATTCATCAAAATCCACTGCCGGACTTTCTCTTTCATATATTACTTTCAGGTTCTCTCTTGCTTTAGTAGCAGCAAGTTTCCTGATTGAATCTACCCTGTTGGGCTGACCTGCGCCCATGGCAAGCATCATATAACAGCCTTTCTGGTACTCATAAGCAAGAGTGATAGAATTGGATTTTGTACTCTTGCATGCACTTATGCAAAACTCGGAAAGAGAACGCATCGACTCCGGGAAAGATTTTTCTGTAACACATTCCCACTTCTCATATAAACCCACATCTCTAGACTGTTTTAGCAGGCCACCAACTACATACTTATACGTATGATCAACATCAAAGACATCATTAAACTGAGGTAGCTCAAGCAACCTTAGGTTAGAACTCTTTTTCTTGAGATACTCAAGAGCATCGTGATCAAAGCCAGGAGCAAGAATAATCTCTACGAACTTGCCTTCTAGGAACTCTGCTGACCGCAGATCAAATACTTTGTTACTGCAAACGATACTTCCATACGCAGAGATGGGATCTCCATCCCATGCAGCACTAAGAGCCTGTAGAAGAGTATCACCTGTAGCTAGTCCACATGGGTTGTTATGCTTTACAATAACGACTGCAGGTTTTTCAGAATGAAGGTCTTTTATTGTCAGCAGAGCATTATCAGCATCTACATAATTGTTGTAGGATAACTCTTTTCCATGCAATTGTCTTGCATTTGCAAGAGATGGACCTTTCACGCCTGGTTCCTTGAAGAACTTAGCTTTTTGATGCCAGTTCTCACCATAACGCAGCTCCATACCTCCAGTAAAGTTAAGGTGTATGACCTCTTCGGAAGCTATTTCCTTGCTCAGGTAAGTATCAATAGTTGCATCATAATATGCCGTGTGCCTGAAAGCCTTTACAGCAAGTTGCTTGCGCATTTTCTCTGAAATAACTCCTGTCGATCTGATCTCTGTGAGTACATGCCCATAATCTGTAGGATCACACACAACAGTTACAGAATTGAAGTTTTTAGCTGCAGCACGCAAAAGAGTTGGACCACCAATGTCAATATTCTCAATAGCCTCCTCTAGCAAAACACCTTCTGTTGTCACTGTGACCTCAAAAGGATAGAGATTTACAGCTACAAGATCAATAAGCTCGATACCTGCATCATGCGCCTGCACCAGATGACCCGGATTGTGCCTGTTACACAATATAGCACCATGTATCTTGGGATGTAATGTTTTGACTCTGCCATCCATCATCTCAGGAAAACCTGTGACCTCGGAAACATCCTTCACTTCAATTCCTGAATCGCGTAAAATGCGTGCAGTTCCACCGGTTGATATCAATTCCACACCAAGGGCTGCAAGCCCTCGAGCAAACTCTACAATTCCAGCCTTGTCAGAAACGCTTAGCAGTGCCCTTTTTACCAAAAAATCACCGTCAAAGGTTAGCGTATATCATGTATAAATGTTATGGTTGAAAAAAAGTGAGAAAATGGAAATTACTGGGCCTTACCCAAATTTCACTACGGGGCAGACGTTTATACATTTTCCACAGTGTATGCATTTCTCACCAATTATAGCAATGCCATTCTTCATCTTGATCACATCATGTGGACATTTGCCTACACATACACCACACCCACTACAGTGGAGAGCCCTTTGTATGGATAGCTCTACAGACTTTATCAGTTGGCGGACCTGGTTTTCAGTATCACTGCGAGCTGTTACTGTACCGGCAGCAAAGATCTGGGCACTGTCCTCTCCCTGAAATATAGAAGCAACACCCTCCATGAATGCAACCCTGCCTACAGCTTCAAGCATCCCTGAAGCCTCTATTTTTTCAAGGTCTATGGCTGTACCAAAACTACCTTCTGCTGACACACCACCCTGCTTACAGGGGCGATAGCCGGATGTGACTGTAAACTCAAGTTTGTTATTGACCTCTACCTTGGGAATTGTCGAAATTCCTTTAGACTTTGCAATCTCCTGAAGTCGTGGTGGCAACTTCTTCCACCTCCACATTCCATGTTCAACCCATTCTGGAGAAAGTCCAGACCTCTGAGCATAATCAATAAGATAACTTTCCAGCTTTGCAGCAAACTCCGGATGCGTTTCTTTGAGCCGATAGAGATCAGCTACAGAACATGAAGGACAAAGCCAGCAGCCTATCCTATCAAACCCCTTCCCGTAGAGAGGATTATAAGGCAAATCATGCATGAAAATATATAGCCATACATGCATAGCCGTCCAATCTTGTATAGGAGCCGCACCTACCTGGTTCCCCACCCAGGGATTCTTCCAGACCCTTTCACTTTTTGCCCTGGTATCTGATTCGTACTTACGCTGCCCGATGAATGTCAGACATCCCTCGTCGTAGTTTCCTTCGATAAGCTGAGTAATTGGACCCAATTTGCATACTTTGCAGCACCAGCGCATTTCCACACTTGGGGGACCAAAACTATCCACTGACTCCCAGAAAGCATTTCCTGAGCTTATAGACCTTAGATGTTTACTGTACAATTTGGAGACTTCATGAGCATTTACCACAGTTTCCGGAAATTCGATCCCAGTATCCGCAAAAAGTATATCAAAATTTTCAAGGCATTCGCTTACAAGTTGAAGCACTGCAAGACTGTCCTTACCACCTGAATAGGAAACTGTCACTGGTTTAGTCATACTTGATGAGACATTATTAATGAATTTGTGAGAGCGACCTATGAATTCTTCCATGAATTCTTTGTTGCTATCGACAACTTCTTTCCATGTCTGCCCACCCTGTGGCACGACAACATCACATGGTTCTTCTTTGTCCCTAACCTTTACTGCCACACCCTTGGGGCGCTCCCTCATTAGTTCACCAGTCATACGTGCCCTGCCGGTAGCCACTACCTGGCCTTCGGGGTTAAGAACAACTACTTCATCCTTTTCCTGAATATGGGGATCAGCATCCAGCACACCTGGAGCTAGCAGGTTGGCACCGCCCAGTATGAAAGAGACTGCACCTTGTTCCAGAGTTACCCAGCCTTTCATGGCAGATAGAGACTTGTTCTGGAAAAGACGTCTTGCACCTTCCACACGCAGCAGCAGTACCCATTTAAGAGAATCAAGCTCGAACCTGATACTCCCTAACACCTCACCATCCACTATGATTTCATCCATGCGGTCATCATAAGGAGCCTTGTTCAGCACCACCACCCTCTCATCAGATATAAGAGGAGCATTGAACTGCTGCATAGAAACAGAATTTATAAGTCCTAAATCGTATTCAAAGGCCGGGCGAATGTCACCTGGAGGCGTTACGGTCACTGATTTCGTACGATTACCACATGCACATTCCTTACCCAACACCGGTACATTACATTTCCTGCACCAGTGAAGCAGCATTTCACCAAGATAAAGGGGCTTTGACATTAGGGGATTTCAATATTGTTATAGTAAATAGTTCTTTGCTTTGAATACTTAAGATCAAGAAAATGTCACAGCATCACTTTAGTAAAAAAATCATAGCAGCCTTTTAATACCAAAGGGGTTCTCTATGCAACTGTTATGCTGTACGCTTTTGAACTTTCTGGGGAGCATGATTCACTCCCGGTCATGGAAGCTTACGCTTGCATGGAAATAGCAGGGTTGGATTTCAAGGAACATGAAATATTTGACCAATGCCTCGTTGTGAGCATTAATGGCACTAGGGAAGAGGTCGAACCTCGTTTGTTGTACGTAGCAGAGAGGCTTGCCATGTCGCACCATATAATAAGGGTTGCAGGGATGTGCAATACTTCAGCAAACACCATATTGGAGATAGCAGAAAGTATAGATTATTCAAAGCATATTGCACCAGAACAGACTTTTGTGGTACGAGCCAAGAAGATCAAGCATTATTGTGATTTTGAAAGAGAGTTTATAGAAGGACATGTTGGCGGCAAAATATTCAGGAAAGGATTCCGGGCGAACCTAAAAACACCAGATGTGCAATTCAGGCTGATCCTGGGAGAAAAATGCATCTTTGGTCCGGTAGTAGCATCTGTGGACAGAAGTGCTTATGAAAACAGATTGCCTCACAAAAAACCCTTCTTCTACCCAGGTGTGCTTATGCCCAGGGTAGCTCGAGCACTTGTAAACATTTCAAAAGTTAAAGATAGTGAAGTATTATTCGATCCGTTCTGTGGCACAGCTGGTATCCTTGTAGAAGGAGCTATCGTAGGTGCCAAAGTAATAGGTATAGAAGTACGTTCCATGATAGCTTCGGGTGCACAGATGAACCTGCAATCCTTTGGAGGAAATTATAATGTTATAGTAGGTGACGCATGCACGGTTCCCCTTAAAGGCGAATCTGTAGATTCCATAGTTACAGATCCTCCTTATGGACGTTCTGCAGCAATTAGAGCTGAATCACTATACCATCTTTATGCTGGTTCTTTTAGAGAAATGCACAGATTACTTCGAAAGGGTAAAATTGCCATAGTAGTCTCTGAAATAGAAATAACCGAATTTGCAAAAGATGCAGGGTTCGAGATAATTGACGAATACATGCAGAGAGTACACCGAAGCCTTACACGGAGGATTACAGTACTATATAAGGACAAATAGAAAATTATTAGTAATTAAT
>DAKU01000040.1:11308-12326 GCA_002508425.1 Methanosarcinaceae archaeon UBA470 | reverse complement strand
GAATTCATCAAAAATATCGAAGTCATTTTGATGGGAGCCGGTACTTATGAAAAGGTTATGTCTTTTGGCATTGACTGGCCTTATCCAGAAAAAAGGTCTTATGTATTCACCCATAAAAAAGTCCATTCCGAAGAAAAGAACATTGAGTTCACGGATGTGGATATAAGTTCATTCATGAATAGGATCCAGGCTGAAACCAAAGGCAACATCTGGATCATGGGTGGAAGTAATTTAATAAATCAATTCCTTAAGAAAGGCTTAGTGGATGAGATCATAGTAGGTATCCTGCCAATAGTCCTGGGAGGCGGGATTCCATTGTTCAGCGAGCAGGATGACATAAAACTGGAGCTGACCAAAGTCAGTTCATATGAAAAGGGAATGGTGCAGATCCATTACAATGTTATTGGATAGAATTGATTAGAGGAGGGATCATAATGATTGAATCAAGATGTGGTATATTGTGTAGTGAGTGTGAGTATCGTGAACCAATGAAATGCGACGGCTGTGTACAAATTACAAAGCCATTTTGGGGAGAGCAATGTCCCGTCAAGTCATGCTGTGAAAGTAAGAAACTTGAAAACTGTGGAAAATGCGATATTTTTCCATGCGATATCCTGATACAATTTGCCTATGACAAAGATCAAGGAGACAATGGCAAAAGGATAGAACAGTGTAAGAAGTGGGCATTATAATATGCCCACGAAACCTGATATTGAACTGAAAAATATTCCATAAAATAAACAAATATAAAAGGTCAAAATAAAAAAGTATGCCTCCTCGGCATACGATCTTACTTCTCTACAAATCTCTTATACAACCGTGCCTGGAAGCCGTGGTACTTGGCGAAGCCTTCTGCATCCTTCTGGTCGATGGAAGAAGTGTTGAAGGATACGAGGTCCTCGGAGTACAGAGCACAGGGTGATGAACGTGCCAGAAGTGTGACACTACCCTTGTAGAGCTTCACGGTTACAGTACCTGTGACGCGCTCCTGGGTCTTGTCGATGAAAGCGTTCAGGTC
>DAKU01000040.1:5920-11296 GCA_002508425.1 Methanosarcinaceae archaeon UBA470 | reverse complement strand
GGGTGTTCATAGTTCTCCCTGGCCTTAAGTCCCAGTACACGGTCCTCGATCATGTCGGTACGACCGACACCATGGGAACCGGCGATCTTGTTAAGCTGCTCGATAAGCTCCACACCATTAAGCTTCTTGCCATCCAGGGATACTGGCACGCCTTTCTCAAAGCCGATCACAACGATCTGAGCCTCGGGTGCCTTCTCTGGAGATACTGTCCACTGGTATATTTCCTCAGGAGGAATAAAACCAGGATCTTCCAGCTTGCCACCTTCGATACTGCGGCTCCATATGTTCTCGTCAACGCTCCACGGTTTGGCGGTGGTAGCTGCCACAGGAATACCATGCTTCTTTGCATAGTCGATCTCCCACTCACGGGTTAGGTTCATATCTCTCATGGGTGCCACAACATCCATGCTGGTGAGCCTGAACACAGCCTCGAACCTAAGCTGGTCATTACCTTTACCGGTACAACCATGAGCAAGTGCCACTGCACCCTCTTTCTCTGCAACTTCCACGACCTTCCTGGCAATGAGCGGACGGGCCACGGAAGTACCCATCACATAACCCTCATAGTCACCATTGGCCTTGATCAGAGGGAAAATATAATCCTTCACAAACTCTGCCTTGGCATCAATGGTATAATGTCCGTCGCTGATCTTCTTTGCCTTCTGTTCAGCATCCAGCACTTCCTGCTTGGGCTGCCCGACATCCACGGACACTGTAATAACCTTATCGTAACCGTATTCTTCCTTGAGTATGGGGATGCATACGGAAGTATCCAATCCCCCTGAATAAGCGAGCACTACTTTCTTTGACATGATATCATTCCTCAGAATATACTCGAATAATAAGACAAGAAATGTAAAAAGGGTATCCTTAAGGTTTAAGGATCTCCCTGTGGTATTCGTTGATGGACTTAGTGATTATCTCACCGGCCTTCATGGATTCAATGGCCCTGGCTGCAGCCATTGCCGCCTGGATGGTGGTAATATAAGGTATCTTGAAGTCCACGGCAGCCCTGCGGATCCTGTAACCGTCCTTGCGGGCCTGCTTGTTGATAGGCGTGTTGATGACCAGGGACACCTCGTTCCTGCGCATCATATCGATGACGTTGGGGCTTCCATCACGCACCTTCTTGATGATATCCATCTTAATTCCATGTTCTGCAAGATACTCAGCAGTACCATCAGTGCCTATGAGCTCGATGCCTGCGTCTTTAAGCTTACGGGCAACTTCCACAAGCTGTACCCTGTCAGCTCCCCGGATGGACATGAAAACCTTTCCTGTAAGAGGCAGCAGGTTATCCGCACTAAGCTGCGCCTTAAAGAAAGCACGACCATAGTCATAGTCTATACCCATTACCTCACCGGTACTCTTCATTTCAGGACCCAGCACCGGATCCGCACCTGGAAGCTTGTCGAAAGGTAACAGCACTTCCTTGACAGATACATGGTTCACTTGAGGTTCCTTGTCAAGAGAATAACCCATATCCTTCAGGGGATAACCCATGATAACCTTTGCAGCGATCTTCGCAAGCGGAAGTCCTACTGCCTTAGAAACAAAGGGCACTGTCCTGCTTGAACGCGGATTTGCTTCAAGAACATACACAATACCGTTCTGTTTTGCCATCTGGATGTTCAGAAGACCCTTAACGTTCAATGCCAGTGCGATCTTACGTGTGTAGTCCCTGACAGTTTCCAAGGTATCTTCATCAAATGACTGAGGCGGTATCACACAAGCAGAATCACCGGAATGCACGCCGGCTTCTTCTATGTGTTCCATTATAGCTCCTATGAGCACGTCTTTGCCATCGCATACGGCATCCACATCGATCTCCAAAGCACTCTCCAGGAAATCATCGATAAGGATCGGGTGTTGTGGAGAGACCCTAACGGCCTCACGCATGTACCTTTCCAGATCGTTCTGGTCGTACACTATTTCCATAGCCCTGCCGCCCAATACGTATGAAGGCCTCACAAGTACAGGATATCCTATACGTGCAGCAACCTCAAAAGCTCCTTTTTGAGATGTTGCATAACCCGCTTCCGGCTGGTTGATGCCCAGCTTCTTCATCATAACGTTGAACTTCTCCCTGTCCTCTGCAACATCCATATCTGCAGGGGAAGTACCCATGATAACGGTTGGGATATCTGTGCGCCTCTTGAGTTCCTTTTCCAGGGGGATTGCAAGGTTCACAGAGGTCTGGCCACCGAACTGGACCAATACTCCATCCGGCTTTTCCCTCTCGATTACGTTCATGACATCTTCAAGGGTAAGAGGCTCAAAGAAGAGCTTGTCAGAAGTATCATAGTCCGTTGACACTGTTTCAGGGTTGTTGTTGATGATATGGGCTTCTATGCCTCCTTCCCTGATAGCAGTCACAGCATGCACGGTACAGTAGTCAAACTCAATACCCTGACCGATCCGGATGGGACCTGCACCCAGGATAAGGACTTTCTTCTTATCAGAAGGATTTGTCTCACACATCTGCTCGTAGCATGAGTAGTAATAAGGAGTTGCAGCCGCGAACTCTGCAGCGCAGGTATCCACCATCTTGTAAGTGGTAACAATACCTGCATTGCGCCTCAGATCATTGATCTCTGCCCTGGTCCTGCCAGTAAGCTCGCCAATGCGCTCATCAGTGAATCCCATGCGCTTGCTTTTTCTGAGCACATCTATCGGCAGATCACCCTTAGAAGCAGCTTCCTTGAGAGTATTTTCCATATCGACGATATTCTTTATCTTCCTTAGGAAGAAAGGATCAATACTGGTAAGTTCCACAATTTCCTCTATTGAGAAGCCTGTGGCAAGGGCTTTGTATATAACGAAGAGTCTCTCGCTTGTAGGAGTCTTCAGGAGTGCAGGGATCTCATTTTCGTTCCATTCCCCTTTTCCAAAGCACATGTCAATATCAAGTGATCTTACAGCCTTGAGCAATGACTCCTCAATGGTCCTACCGATAGCCATTACCTCTCCGGTACTTTTCATGGCAGTGGTTAATGTCTTATCCGCTGTCACGAACTTATCAAATGGCCAGCGTGGGATTTTTGTAACAATATAGTCAATAGTTGGTTCAAAGGAAGCAGGAGTTTTCTTTGTGACATCGTTTAGGATTTCGTCCAGCGCCATACCTATTGCTATCTTTGCAGTGACCCTTGCTATTGGATACCCTGTAGCTTTGGACGCCAAGGCAGATGAACGTGAAACACGAGGGTTGACCTCTACTATCCTGTATTCCCCATCCTTAGCAGCGAACTGTATGTTACAGCCACCTTCTATCCCCAATGCACGGATGATCTTAATGGCTGCTGTCCTGAGCATCTGGTGATCTTCATCGTTGAGTGTCTGAGAAGGTGTGACTACAATGGATTCTCCGGTGTGGATACCCATTGGGTCGAGGTTCTCCATGTTACATATTACGATACAGGTATCGTTGGCATCCCTCATGACCTCATACTCGAACTCCTTCCAGCCCAGTACGCTTTCCTCTATAAGCACTTGGCTGATACGGCTGCGACGAAGTCCCCTTTCAGTAATCTCCAAAAGCTCTTCGCGGGAATGGGCTATACCGCCTCCGGCCCCTCCCAATGTGTATGCCGGCCTTATGATTAGAGGCAATCCCAGCTCATCAATGAGTCCTTCTGCTTCTGCAAGTGTGGACACTGCCTTGCTGCGTGGCACTTTTTCACCGATGCTCTCCATTGTTTCTTTGAAGAGCTCACGGTCCTCAGTATTCTTAATGGCCTGAAGAGATGTACCCAAAAGTTTTACTCCAAACTTCTCAAAGACTCCCATCTCAGCAAGCTCGCTGGTGATGTTAAGACCGGTCTGGCCGCCTATACCTGCAATAATGCCATCAGGCCTTTCCTTTTCAATGATCTTTGCTACGGTCTTGGGATCAAGTGGCTCTATATAGACAGCATCTGCCATCTCGGGATCTGTCATAATTGTAGCCGGGTTGGAGTTAACTAGCACCACTTGCAGCCCCTCTTCCTTGAGGGACCTGCATGCCTGACTGCCCGAAAAGTCGAATTCTGCTGCCTGTCCGATGGTGATAGGCCCTGAGCCTATAAGCAATACTTTCTTAATATCTGTCCTCTTTGGCATTACTGCTCACCTTCCAGAAGCTTGAGCACTTTACCGAAGAATATCGTTTCTGTATCCATGGGACCAGGATGTGCATCAGGATGATACTGCACACTGAACATATCAAGATACTTGTGGGCTATACCTTCCACAGTCTTATCATTAGCATTGATCTGAGTAACAACCACATCTTCGGATTCAAATGAATCCCCATTCACCGCAAAACCATGGTTCTGAGAAGTGATGTGTACTATACCTGTCTCAAAATCCTTCACAGGCTGGTTGGCTCCTCTGTGTCCGAATTTTAGCTTGTAGGTCTCAGCTCCCAGAGCCAGGGATAAGATCTGGTGTCCCAGACATATTCCTACAATGGGCATTGTCCCGGCAAACTTCTTTACAGCCTCTACAGCGTTCTTTGCCTGCTGTGGATCTCCTGGCCCGTTGGAAAGGAAAAGCATATCAGGTTCGTATGATTCTATCATTGAGGTACTTGCATTGGCAGGCACCACAGTGATATCAATACCCCTCTTGAGAAGGCTTGTTGTAATACTGCGCTTCATACCCATATCCATGAGTACAACATGTTTTGGATTGTAAGGATCCCTCAAAGGACTTTCCAGCTTGTAAGGCGCCTTGCAGGTTACCATTGATATGTAATCAAATTCGGATATGTGCGGCTGTTTCCTTGCAAGCCTTACAGCTTCTTCCCCATCATCACTGCCATTGATAAGAGCTGCACGCAGTGTACCATATTCACGCGTTTTTATTGTAAGCATACGCGTGTCCACTCCGGCTATGCCGGGCTTACCTTCATCTTCCATAAGCTGGAAGATAGTGCGCTTAGATTTATGATGGGAAGGATCCGGGCAGGATTCCCTCACCACAAGACCTTCCGCCTTAACTCCGTCAGATTCAAAACAATTGTTACTAACACCGTAGTTACCGATAAGTGGATAAGTGAACATCAAGATCTGCCCTTTATACGAAGGGTCAGAAAGTGCCTCCTCATAACCTGTATATTGAGTAGTAAAAACCAGTTCTCCAGAAACTATGCCTTCAGCACCGAACCCGGTGCCTTGAATAATTGTTCCATCTTCTAATCCTAATACTGCATTCATCGTAAGAACCTGGGTATACATGAAATGAATAGGCTATAAGTATTGCGATGTAATGTAACATTCGAAAGATACTCATATATATACATTTCTGCCACATTCCCCAATAGAGTCAACAGAGAAAACAAAAAAAGATATTTTTAGCATCTTTTGTGGCCGATATCACCACAAATACAGATGC
>DAKU01000040.1:0-5788 GCA_002508425.1 Methanosarcinaceae archaeon UBA470 | reverse complement strand
CCCCTGAACTCAGCCATCACTACACCCATAAGTGGCCCCACGGCACCCAGACCCTTTTGTATAACAAAGTCTTCTCTTTCATGGACCATAGAATCAATGAATTTCTCAATATCAGCAGTATCACTGCTACAGAGCCCTGCTTCATCTGCAGCTGTCTGTGCATGTATTTCCGGCTTTTGCGCAAGTATCCGCAGTACAGGATCAATACCTTCCCTTGAAAAAGCGCCTTGTTCAACCAGAGTGAACACCTGCCTGAAATGCTCATCACAGAGCTTGTCAATGTCCACTCCATCGCGTTTAAGTTCCGGAAGCATACCCGTAAGCGTGCGGGAGATAAGAGTTGGTGTTACAAGTTTTCCTGCAGCAAAACATGAAACTATTTCCTCGAACAAAGGAAGATACTGTGAATACACGATCATATCTGCGAGTTCACTGCTTAAGTTCAACTCAGCAGTGAACCGTTTTGACTTTTCTGTAAGTAATTCAGGCACAGATATACGATCAAAGTGCTCCTTTGAAATATCTGCCTGGGGTACATCGGTCTCCGGGTACATCCTTGCAGCCCCGGGAAGTGGTCTAAGATAGGAGCTATTTCCATCTGGAAGCGCCTTGCGTGTCTCTTCCGGAACTCCTGTTAGAGCTTCTTTTGCTCTTTTAATGACACTTTCCATAGCACCCCTGGCACGCTTCTCGGCATCTGCCACCATTATGACTGCATCGCCTTCCTTTGCACCCACAGCCTGGCGCAGCTCAAGAACTTCTTCCTTAGTTATACCATAGTTGGGAAGCTCATCGGTATGGAATATACCACCTACTCCTGATGTTTTGGCACGATCCGAGAATTCTGTGCCAAGCCTTCTGCCAGGCTGCACTTCCCTGCCCACGAATCCTGCAAATCCCGGAAGCAATATAGCAAGTACCTTACCTTTCTTCAGGGATTTCTGTATAACCTTAGAGGTAGTCTTTTCAAAGACATTTGTCACATCAAATATCATATCATGCACAGATGCTCCTTTTGAGAGCAGTGTATCCCTAATGTCCAGCAGGTTTACCTGACGCTCAGCTTCCCTTTCCACAAGCAACTCAAGGATATCCAGAGCCTGCACACCTTTAAGCTCAACTCTTGAACCTCTTGCTATAGAAATATTAACATCCTGACGGATAGTACCAAGACCACGTTTAACCTTGCCAGTGGAACGCAGCAACATGCCTATTTGCTGTGCAGTCTCTTTAGCATGTGCAGGAGATATGATATCCGGTGCGGTACCGATCTCCACAAGAGGTATACCCAGCCTGTCAAGGGAATATATCACTATATCTCCCTTGTCCTCTATTTTCTGGCAAGCTTCTTCCTCCAGGCATAGCACATCCACACCCACATGTCCCTGGGATGTCTCCAGGTAACCGCCCTTTGCAATGAAAGCAGTACGCTGGAAACCACTAGTATTGGAACCATCAACCACTATCTTACGCATTACGTGCATCTGGTCAACAGGCCGCATATGTAATAGTTTTGTGATCACAAGGGCAATGTCAAGGGCTTCCTGGTTGACCTCAGTAGGTGGTTCATCATCATTTTCCACAAGGCATGTGGAATCATAGGCTTTGTAGCAGTATTTACGGTTAAGCTTGGACTGTTCCAGAGCTGCCCTGTCAGTTTCCCCCATCTCACTGGCCGTGGGACGCAGGAACCTGAAAAATTCCGACGTTGACTCCTTTATATCCCTTATAATCGTGGGGCACCTGCAGAACAATTTCTGCTTTGAGTCCAACTGCTGGTGGATCTCAAGCCCGCATTTCAAACCAAGAGCTCTGTAATCTAATTTATCAGCCATGAGAAATAATCCCCTTCAGGAATGTAATCTTGTCTACAACTTCTGACCGTATAGGAAGGCAAGTATTAATTATTGTTCCTTATTGATTGTTCTTAAGTATCTGTTCCCTTATTTGATTCCTCACAGGCTCAACCTCTTCAGACTTTTCCACCATCCTTCTAATAGAAGCGCTTCTAAATGCAGGTGTGATTTTTTCAAGCCTTGCTCTTGCAAGTTCAAGAAGGTTACCGTCTATTCTAGGAGGTTCTATATCCACGTGTTCTCTGGGTGGTTCCGGTTCTACTTCCAGGGTACGAGATACATCCGGATGGTGACGTTTTCCTGTGATCATGGAATCAATGGCATCTTTCCACTGATTCGCCCAGGGACTGTTGAAGATCTCTGTATGATGTACTGCGTGCCTCTCTACATGCATCACATCTTTCGGGCAGGCATTCACACAGGCACCGCAATAGGTACACATACTATCTTGCATGGAAATCTTGCCGTCTTTAGATACATACCATAAGTGAGAAGGACAGACATTAAAGCATCCATGACAACCCTGCGGATCGCATTTGCTCACATTAGGAGCCATGAGCGTAATCTTACCTTCAAAGGGTTTCTTGATGTCCATTGCACTATAAGGACATACTATCTTGCACCAGGTACAAAGAGTACATTTTTTATCATCTATCAGTACCCTGCCAGCTACACGGGGAGCTTGACCCCGTTTCTCCCCTACCACATGAATGGCATCCTCAGGACAAATATCCTGGCATAGCGTACAGTAATCACATTTATCCTCGTCTACCAACAACTGCTCAAAAGGCCAGACATCTGTGGGAGTCTTTTCTCGGTCTATAAGCAGGAACGCATCGCAGAATCGGGCACATAGACCACACATGTTACATTTTTCAGTGTTAATCTCAATTTGTCCTTCCATGCCCTCCTTAAAAGGAGATACCTCTGCTTTAGTAGGCATATCCAGTTCAAGCCTGATGGCATCTTCGGGACATACTGCCTCACATAAGGTACAGGGCAAGCATTTTTCATTCGTCCGCACGAATGAATCGTACTGAGGAAAAGCTTCATCTGTGGGGAAATTCCCTTCCTCGGTCATTGAATATGCATGCATGGGACAGAACTGAGCACACATGGAACAGAAAGTGCATTTATCCAGTTCCATGATCACAGGAGGGACATCCAGCCCTGTGGCGATCTCTTTCATTGGGCCAAGTTCCAAAGCCTTTGTGGGACAAAGACCCACGCAGATACCACAGCCTATGCATCGCTTATAGTCGTAGTCCAGTACTTTTCTGGAGCGATCACTGATCTGCCGATAGATAAAATGAGTACCATCCATATCCATTTCCTTTTCCATGGACATGGATTTACCATTACTATCATCCATCATTTTTCCCCTCCGGCAGCTCTGACCCTATAGGACCCATTTCCTTAAGCTCATCCACCAACGCCTCTATGGACTTCGCAAACCTTTCACCCTCGGCCGCCGATATCCACTCCACTTTCAGACGATGGGGATTGATACCGATGTCCTCAAGCACCCCCTGAAGTAATTCCATCCTCTTTTTTGCATTGTAGTTAGCAAATATATAGTGACATTCACCGAGCCTGCAACCCGCTACCAGCACACCGTCAGCTCCGCCCTTAAAGGCTTCAAGGACGAACTCCGGATCCACACGGCCTGCACACATGACCCTGATAGCTCTTATGTTAGTAGGATACTGTATCCTTGAAACACCTGCAAGATCAGCACATGTATAGCTGCACCAGTTGCAGAGGAATGCTACAATAAGAGGGAATTCTGATTTCACTTCCGTGGCTGCCCGTACCTGGGCAAGGATCTGCTCGTCAGTGCTATTACGCATCCAAATGGCATTAGTTGGACAGGATGCACTGCATGCACCACATCCATGACAGGAGACTTCATCCACCATTGCCTTTCCATTGTTGATCTTTATTTTCCCGAACTGGCAAACATCCTGACATATCTGGCACCCAATGCACTTTTCCTCATCAACATGAGCGCTCTGGGGATCCGTTTCTATTTCACCTTTAGAGAGTAATTGCATAGTCTTGGCTGAAGCTGCTATTCCCTGAGCGATAGCTGCTTGTATCTCCTTTGGACCTGAAGCACAGCCTGCTACATATATTCCTTTAACATGAGAATCTACTGGCCTCATCTTTGGATGGGCACTGGCAAAGAAGCGATCCGTACGGCGGGAGATATTAAGAGCCCTGGCAGTCTTATCTGCATCATCATGGGCTTCCATCCCTGTGGAAAGTACAACAAGGTCGTATTGTTCTTCCCGTACCTCGGAACTTAACGTATCCTCAAACCTCAGGAACAGCTTGCCATTGATATCTTTTTGTACCTCAGCTACTTTTCCCCGGATGAAATCGATGCCCATTGATTGGGAGCGGATGTAGTACTCTTCATACATCTCCCCTGCAGCCCGTATATCAATATAATGGATAACAATCTCAATATCATGATACCGCTCTTTGAGTAACTGGGCATTTTTCATGGCAGACATGCAACATATCCGTGAACAATATGGATTACCCACAGTTTCATCCCTTGAACCTACACACTGGATAAAAGCCACTTTTTTTGGTATCTCCCTGGTGGAAGGCACAAGCACTTTTCCTCTTGTGGGTCCGGATGCGTTGAGCAGACGTTCGAGTTCCATATTGGTTATGACATCCGAGTACACACCGTATCCATATTCTTCCTTGCGGGTCGCATCAAATAGCTTGTAGCCGTTGGCAAGAATAATAGCACCCACTTTGAAGGAAAGTGTCTTTTCCTCCATGTTATAATCAATGGCATCTGCGGGGCAGGCCTGCAGGCACAGGCCACAGCCTACACAATAATCGTTATCTATGTAAGCCACCTGGGGCACAGCCTGTGGTATTGGCATGTTTATTGCCTTGGTTTTGCCCATACCCATGTCAAAACGGTTGGCTATTTCTACGGGACATACTCTTGAACATTCGTCCACACAGCCCTTGCACAGGTCTTCTATTACATATCTGGGTTTTGTTTTTACTGTTACCTCAAAATTGCCTGCAAATCCCCTAACTTCAGAAACCTCAGACATGGTCATGAGGTTTATAGATGGATGTTGCTGAACATCGGTCATTTTGGGAGCTAATACGCAGATAGAGCAGTCGTTGGTGGGGAACACCTCATTAAGCAGTGCCATTTTTCCACCGATAGTAGGCTCCTTTTCTACCACATGCACCTGATAACCACTATCAGCAAGGGTAAGGGCAGCCTCTATACCTGTGACCCCGGCTCCTATGATCATCACATCCTTGTTTGCAGGTACTTTCTTGATCTGTAAAGGGTCCAGTAGCTTCAGCCGTGCGATACCCATGCGTATGAGGTCGAAGGCTTTCTGGGTGGCGAGCTGCGGTTCTTCCATGTGAACCCAGGAACATTGCTCCCTGATATTCACCATTTCCATCATATACGGGTTAAGCCCGGCCTTTTGCAGCACTCTTCGGAAAGTGGGCTCATGCAGCTTGGGAGAGCATGCTGCCACAAGAATATGGTTAAGATCGTGTTCTTTTATGTCCTCTACTATGGAATCCTGACCAGAATCCGAGCACATGAACTGCAGGTCTTTCACAACCACCACATTCTTTAGTTTGCTGACCTTCTCCTGCAGGCTATGTACGTTGATCACGTGTGCTATATTCAGTCCGCAATGACAAATATAAACCCCTATGCGCATGTTGATGGCTCCGTTAGGACTTGATGATTTAACTGAAGATATAGTTTTGGATGTATAAGGTTCAAGAGGAACTATAGTTGTATTAAACTACTCAGAGTCTCCAGAGATATAAACTACCAAAACCTACCAATTCCTACCAAATTGGTAGTTGTCAAAAAGAGACAACTGAAAATATAGATTGCAGAGGAGTTAGAAAGAAAAATTGAA
>DAKU01000075.1 GCA_002508425.1 Methanosarcinaceae archaeon UBA470 | reverse complement strand
CTCTCTCTGCACCAGAATGCTGTACTTCTGCCTGCCTTATAGACTGTGCTCTGGTGAGCAAATGTTCTGCCAGATCTCTCTGGATGTTTCTGTCTGTAGCATCATCTGTTGTTTTAGAAGCTTCATTGTACAGCTTGGCAGCTTTGAGATACAAAGTACGTGCCCGTTCCAGCTCTCCAGTGTCTTCCAGCTCCTTTGCCACTCTGGCATATCCACGAGCCTCTGCCGCCATTGAACTTGATGCAGCCAAGTTAGCACCTCAAGTTAGCAAAATAAATTTATTTGCTTTCAGAGAGTTCCGACTCGATTTTCTTTGAAAGCTTGTCTTCAGATGCCTTTTCACCACTCAGTTCGGCAAGAAGCTCTGACCTAAGGGAATCCTGCATTTCACTCAATTCAGTGTTTCCGCTCATTGCAACATCCATAGACGAGGTCATCATGCTGGTAGCTGTGTTGACCTTTTCCATAGAGGTACGGATATTCGTGATAGCACTTTCAAGCTTATTCGTGTCGAATCCTAATTGTTTCTGCCATTTGCCCAAGTCCTGGCCGATCTCTACGACTTCTTTAAGACCAGTCTGCATTTCTATAACATCGGTCATAGACTGTGCCATTTCCACCATGCTGCCAATAGTATTGACCTGCCCATCCACCAGAGAATAGCGCCTTGAGGCTACCCTGAACTCCCTGTCATTGCCCTCAGCAAGAGCATTCTTTGCCTCATCACGCGCTTTATTTTTCTTTTTGGTCAGTTCTTTTTCTCTGGCTGACAGCCTTTGTTCTGAAATGGCAAGTTTGGTTTTAAGCTCATCGGGTGACACTTTCTTGAAAGGGTTGTTAAGGCCCACTTATATGACCTCCTCCATTTTCATCTGTTTGGCATATCTTATGCACAGCTTTAGAGCTTCAGATTTATTGATAGCCAAGCCGGAATTCACCAGTTTTTCAAGATACTTGTTGATATCCTCAGAAACCCTCGCACTTACAGGATATGATCTGTTCATGTTAACTCCACTTTGGAAGTTGCCATTTGTCATAAATGTTTACCATTTAATACTTTGGCAAAACCATATATATAATCTTTACCGAATAATCATTATGGAATAGTATGGGGGAGCATAAATGGCCTTCAAATGGAAAAGGCAACCTGATGAGTTAGCTAGGGTAGTTCCAAAGAAGAACGTGGATGGTTTTTTCAGAAAATCTGTGATCCTCTCTCCCAATGAAAAAGGCGTGTTGATAAAGGAAGGGGAAATAGAGGAAGTCATCGAAAGTGGCAAGTTAAGCGTGGGAGGTTTGCTAAGTCCTGGTACTATCCGCAAGGATGTGGATGTTGCCCTAATCGATACATCTCCCAAGGACCTGCAGTGGAAATGTCCAAAACTCTGGACAGCAGACAACCAGAGTTTATCATGCAGCGGCATGCTCAGGTTCAGGGTCATGGAAATAAAGCGTTTATTCCAGATGATTTTCGCCTACACCATCTCTGATAAAGATGGTGAGCGAAGTTTAAGTGTACAGGATGTCTACAAACGCCTGGAAAGTGAAGTTATCACGCTTGTACTTGAGCCGGAGGTCAGGACCGAGAACATAGAGAACATCTATGGCAACAGGGAATTACGGATGCGTCTGGAGAACGAACTTGAGATGAAGCTGCGCTCTACATTATCAATGTGGGGACTGGAGATGCTCAGGTATACAGTACAGTGGGACTTGGGGTCATACGGCAGGGTAATGGAAGCAACAAACCAGTTCCAAACTGAGGAGGAACTTGCTGAGTTCAAGACACTTGGTGAGGAAGGTAAGTACGAACGTGGTGGTCGGGTAGATGTTGCACAGGTGCGGGCAGCACACGCTCCTACGGCCGTGAGAACAGAATTTGTCCGTGAGGAACGTTTGAAAGAAGAAGAAGCCCGGTTGGAACTTGAAAAGCTGCGGCATGAGACAGATATCAAAGAAGCCTTAGACGCTATAGCACTTAAAGAACAGCTGCACATCACAAAGGCAAAGGGAATGCGTGCTGAGTTTGAAGTCGAACAGGACATGAAAGATCGTGAGCATTTCCGGGATATTGATTACATCAGTGCTGTTACCGGAGTAGGCGGTGCAGACGTGGCTAAGACCATAAGCGAAGGCAGAGAATATGCAAAGCTTTCATCCGAGCAATTAGAGGCTCTGGCCAAAGTAAAACAGAGTGAAGTCCTGGCAAAAGAAGATAAGGTTGCCTTTATGATGGATGTGGAGGACCGGGAGCGTGCTGATGCCTACAGGAGACATGAACTGGATGCAGGTTTGATGGGTGCAGCCAGTTCCAAAGGCAGCTCCACTGTGAAGCGGTGTTCAGGGTGTGGCTCTACAATTCCTGCAGAGGCGAGTTTCTGTAGCCAGTGCGGAAAGAAGCTTGAATAACCTGGAAAGGATGTGGCATAGTTGATGCACAAGTCCTATACCTATGCATTGTTTCTCTTGCTGTCTATATTCGCCATCCCTTTGGCAAGTTCAGCTGACGATATAGTTCCCCTCACCGACTACACGTACTATGACGATAGCATTCCTCTGATGGAATACAGTTCCATTGAAGTGGACAATGGTTATTATTTGAACGTATACGCAGTGGATACTTACAGCAATACTGTGGATCTTTCGATTACTTATGGGGGTGTTGTGCTTCTTGATCAGTTCTACAGTCCTGGAATGCATTTCTCGTACTATGATGACAAGATCAGCATTGATTTTGATATTGAGAGCCTGTATACCGACGCCTACTATGTTGATTATGTGTTGATCTCTAATGTAGAGGTTAGCTCAGAAGCAATGTACACTGTTGATAATACTGCTTCTAGTGCCTCCACTACCGGTTCCATCGCCATAACTACCACCCCTCCGGGAGTGGAAGTGTATCTGGAAGGTTACTATATGGGTACGACTGGCTCGGAATATTTCTGGATATATGATGTGCAAGCAGGCACCCATACTATAGGACTCTCCAAATTAGGATACCAGAGTCTGGAAGAGAGTATTTATGTTTATGCCGGGGAAGTATACTATCATCCACGCACGCTTTCAACTATCACTGACATTTACGGAACAGGATATGAAGATTCTACCCAGGATGATAATGCGATCTATGGTGCCCTGGGTCTGTTAGTGATCCTTGGTGTAGTAGTGTTCCTTCTGTTATTCATAGTACTACTGCTAAAAGGCAAGAAAAAAGGCACTATGCAAAAAAAGAGAGTGGAGCCGGTGGTAATTAATAGAGTAATTCAGCCTCCATCTGCAGTTGTTGAGCCTGCTCCCGTAGTGTCACCGCTTCCACCTACTGAAAAAGTGCAGGAAAAGAAACCTGAAACTGCCACTAAACCTCTTGTAGCTGGGAAGAACGGAGTTCCTATCGTAGTAAAATCAGCATTCCAGTATACGGGTGCTTCTATCCAGTATAAGGTAAAGGTTGAGAACCTTTCCAAGGAACCGATAGGTGATGTAAAAGTGGAGCTGTTCGTTCCTGATGTATTCTATATGCAGGAAAAAGAAAAGACCATCTCCATGCTGGAACCAGGTGAAAGTAAAACAGCTACATTCGAGATAAGGCCTACAGGCGAATGTGGTGATTGTGCAATCTCTGGCTCCATCACATATTATGACTACAGCCAGAGGAAAAGAAGAAAAGGCGATATTGTACGCAAGATGGTAAGCATCATCTGCCCTGTGCTAAGAAGAAGAGAAATAAACGAAGATGCCTGGAGGCAGAAGGTTAACAAGATGCTTGTGGCAGAAGAAGAAAGCCTTGACCTTGATATCCCTGCAGAGAATCTTTTCTCTCTCTCCACAAGGGTGCTTACGGACTTGAACCTATATATGCTAAGTCCGGAATCCACTGCAACACCGCAGCTTTTCACAGGTGTTGCAAGGTTCTTCGCTGAAGGGGTGGCTGGTATGGAATATGCAGCCTATGTGGAAGTTGTCGGCAAACGTAAATCACGCCTGATACTTAAAGCCTGGGCTCAGAAGGAAGAAGCACTTACAGGTTTCTATCATAAGATGCTTGAAGAGATTCAAAAAAGAACAGATGTAAATCTCTTTGTGGATACGGGTACTACTCAATATAATATTACCAGTACCACTACCATACAGGATAGTGTGATACAGCGCTCTAATATCGGTGCAGGGAAGAAGAAATGCCCAAAATGCAGTAGAGACGTGGAAGAAAACGAAAAGTTTTGCATGGAATGCGGGGAAAGGATCGATTGAGAAAGTCTTTTCCTTCCTTGCCTCCCAATTGTGCCTTATTTCCATTGCACTTCTGAAATATAGGGTACTCTATATGCAACTAATTATCATTATTTTTTGTTGTTATCTTTATAACAACAAAACTGTAAATTTTAAAAAACTATATATCTGAGTATTCTCTATAAGGCGTATCATCTTACAATAAGCTGATACAGTTGAGAGGGATTGTTATAAAAGGCATATTTGAAAAACTTGGAGTCTTCATAGAAGATAACTCGGTGGCTATTGCACTTATTGCACTGCTGTTAATAGTCCTCTCACTACAGGGCGCTCAGCTAATTGAAATGAAATCCGGGACCGATACTTTCGTTGAAAAAACCTCCAAGCTCTATCAAAACTATGACCATCTTTATCTTAATCTCTTCAGTACCCAGTCAATAGTTGTGATGGTTGAGGGTAAAGATATCACAAATCCGGAACTTCTTAAAGCTCTGGACAGGGCTCAGCAGTCAGCTGCTGAAATCCCCGGTGTAATTGAAGTAACTTCTCCTTCTACTGTAATAAAAGAAGTTAACTATGAAATGACCGGGAATGCAGAAATACCGGATGATGAAGCAACTATAAAGAGCATGGTGGCTTCATACATGCCTTCTGCTCTTATGCCGGATGATACTCATGCTTTTATGTCAGTGGTAATAGAAGGAACTACTACAGATCAGATGCAGGAAGAAATATTGAAACAGACAGAGTCATCTGTTGCATTCGCCGTGTTCCCTCCTGATTATAATGTGATAGTTACAGGCGATCCAGCTTTTAACGTCGCACTTAACTACGAGATGAACTCAAGCATGGGGCCATTGCTTGGTATAGCAGCTTTGCTCATGATGGTAGTACTTTACGTAGTATTCAAGCATGTAAGATGGAGATTGCTTCCGTTGCCTATTGTGCTTTTAGGTATCATATTAACTTTCGGTGCAATGGGTTTTCTGAACATACCTATGACAATGGTATCCATGGCCGCTTTTCCTGTGCTGATTGGACTTGGGATCGACTATGCTATTCAGTTCCATAACCGCATAGAGGAAGAACTTGCAAAAGGAGAAGATGCTGCAGAGGCCGTGGTACAAACTATAAAGCACATTGGGCCAGCTGTACTGATAGCTCTGATCATCACAGCTCTGGGTTTCTTTTCTCTTTTCACATCAGCAGTGCCTATGATCCAGGATTTTGGAAAACTTCTGCTTATAGGAATAGTAATGTGTTTTTTTGTTTCTCTTTTTGTAGGTGTTACAGTGATCTATACTCTACACCGGCTAGAGGATAGAAAGAAATTGAAAAAAGGAATAGTTGGTAAAAAGAATGATCACTCCAGCAACACCACACAACCTGATATTTTAGATCGCTTGATTGGGAAGATGACTGCTTTCACTCTAAAATATCCATGGATTATCTTAATTATTGCAAGCTTGTCCTGTCTTGGGGGTATGTACGTGGATTCCATGGTTCCTGTGCAGACAGATGTCCAGACTTTTGTTCCGCAGGACATGTCTGCTTTATTGGACCTCAAACATCTTGGCAGCATACTTGGTGGTACCGATCAGCTTAATCTCGTGATAAAAACAGACGACAATGCCGACCCAGATCTACTTAAATGGATCGACGAGTTCTCAGAGCACGAAGTTGCAGGCAGATCCCACATATACGGGTCCAGTAGTATTGTACCTCTTGTAAAAGAAATGAATGGCGGTGAGATCCCGGACACTGCTGAAGAAGTAAAGCATCTATATGCACAGATGTCAGATAGCCAGAAAGAATGGTATCTCCATGGCGGGAATATAATGGTGCTAAATCTAAACATAGGGAACGCCATGGGTGAATTAGGACTAGAAGGCATATCTGACCTCTCGGATACGGTTGAAGAAGATATTAAATGGTTTGTCCCTCCTCCAGGCAGCACTGTTACGATTACCGGGAATTCAGTAGTATTCTTCGAGGTTATCGGCGCACTTACTTCAGGTCGCATGTTGATGACTATGCTTGGTATAGTCCTGGTGTTCATAGGACTGCTGGTAATTTATAGAGACCACCTGAAAGCCCTGACTCCGATCATCACAATGCTAATAGTCGTAGGATGGTCTGGAGGCGTCATGTATTATGCAGGCCTTGAATACACTCCTATGACAGCAACCCTTGGTGCACTTATTCTTGGAGTAGGCTCCGAATATGCTATCCTTATGATGGAAAGATATTTTGAAGAAAAAGACAAAGGAGCCACACCTGATGAGGCTATGCATGAGGCAAGCATCAAAATGGGGAAGGCTATCATTAGTTCAGGACTTACTACGGTCTTTGGTTTTGCTGCATTGATCGCTTCTCCTTTTACTATGACCAGCAATTTTGGTTTCATTACAGTTATTGATGTCACGCTGGCATTGTTCGCTACATTTGTAGTATTCCCTCCTGTATTAGTTTTATTGGACAAGCATAGGGAACAGAGGATCTCGAAGAAAAAAATGAAAACCATGAATACTAACCATGCCAAGGCAACGGAGGTTAGCACCATATGAAAAGTACATTAGGAATAAAAATTATCACAAATTTCACTCTCATTCTGACAGTTATGGTTGTGATTAGTATGCTTTCAGTTTTAGAAGTATACCCAGCTTCTGCAAAGGAGTTCTTGCCAGCTACGTATGAGCAGACGACCAACTTTTACACAAGTTACGGGGAACCGGATCTTTATGCTTCAGTTCTTGGAGAGACGGAGCTTAAAAGAGGGGAAACGAGAGATATAAAGATCTTAATTTCCAATCGAGGGGTACTCTATGGTGCAAAGAGTGCGCAGGGAGTCGGTACTTCTGAAACTAAACAGGCGCTTTCCATGAAAGAACTGGAATATGAATCCCTTCGTACCGTTGCTTATGGTGTGAAAGCTACCCTGTTAACTAATTCTGAATATATAGATGTAGATCCAACCACAAACAGCCAGATTCTGGAAGAAGTATTTCCGGGACAATTGCCTGACGATCCTCTGGTATTTACCTTGACGGTCTCGGACAAAGCGCCTGCTGGAGTATATATGCTAGTTCTGCCTCTTGCATACGAATATCAAAAAGATGTAAGAATGACCGCGGGGAGTACAGCTGTCCAGGGTATGCCTTCAAAGGATCATGAAATTTATTACCAGGCTGCCAATAAGACCCTGATTATTCCAATGATCATAGAACCTGAACCCAGATTAGAGGTCACTGGAGTATCGGGCCAGCTTTCAGCAGGTGGCATGAGTACCATAAATGTCACCTACACAAACACAGGTGAGCTCCCAGCTACAGATGCTGCTGCCAGAATCGTTGCTATGAAACCACTTTCTTGTGACAAGTCTATGCAACCTCTTGGTACTATTGAGCCAGGCTCAAGCAAAACTGCATCATTTGTGATCGCTTCAGAACTTGCAGCTGTGGCAAAGACATATGGACTGGACAGTGAAATCAAATACATCGATACAGACGGTGAGATTGCATATTCAAGCAATATGAAAGTGGATGTTCTGGTCACACCTACTGAAGAGAAATTGAACATTACCGGCATTGCAATTGTCGGAATCATCATTACATTGATAGTGATAGTATCTAAGAACATATTGAGGAGCATGAACCAAAAGAACAGAGGGATAGAATGAATAGCCTGAAAAATGTGATTAATGTACTAGCATTTTTAATTCTGGTAATTTCTATTACAACACCTGCATATGCACAGTTACCGGAATTCTTCAATTTTGATGACAATTACTATGTAGTCTACGGAGGACCAAATGTAACTGCGACCTTGATCGGCGATAATGAGTATTCTCGTGGAGATACAGTAACAATAGACCTCAATCTTATGAACAAAGGCGTTGTCAGTGGCTTTAAGGATGAAGCTGATAAAGACGATCTTGATGAGCTTGAGCAGAAATTACAGATGACAGAGATGAATTATGAGGCACAGAGAACAACTGCTATTGGTATTGTAGCAATCCTCAACTCTTCAAATCCATACGTAACTGTCAAATCCGGGCCACAGGAAGCTGGATCTCTTTCCTCTGGGCAGCAAACTGAAAATCCTGTTGAGTTCAACATTGAGATATCCAAAAATGCTCCAGCTGGTACTTATCCCTTGAATCTGCAACTGTATTATGGATATCAGCAGGATGTGCAGATCGATGGTGATGACGAAACAGATCTGGGTATCACCAATATGGAAGTCGGACTCTGGTATGCTGTGGGTCAACAGAACCAGACGATCAACATAAAGGTAGATAATGAAGCTGATTTTGAAGTGGTCAATGCTACAGGTGCGCTATATGCAGATTCAGATGGAATGCTGCATGTCACCTATAAGAACACAGGCGAGATGACAGCAAAAGATGCTACAGTCAGAATAAGTCCTGATGATCCGTTCAGTACTACAGATGATCAGGCTTTTTTGGGAACATTGGAACCCGGACAGACAGCAGATGCTTTATTTAAGCTGAAGGTAGATGAAATGGCAGTTGCCAAAGCTTACTCCATCAACAGTGAGATCAAATATGAGGATGAGGATGGGCACAGCCAGATATCAGATACTATAAAGATAAAGACTGACACATTGCCTGCAAGGTCTTTTGGTGAGTCATTATCAGCTTACACAGGATTGTTTGCTATTATTTTAATAGTGATCGTTGCCGCAGGTGGTTTTTTCATCTACAAGAAACAGAAAAAAGGATAGATGGGTAAAGAATAATCCCCTCTCTCCTTAATTTACAGGATAATATGTTCATGTCTTCACTTATTGATTCTCTTAGAAACTTAGGGCTTACCGAATATGAGGCAAAGGTCTTTGTGGCATTGACCAGGCATGGAAGTGGCACTGCCACAGACCTTCATATGTTCTCAGGCATACCAAGGCCTGCTGTGTATGGGGTGCTAAAAAAGCTTGCTGAGCGTGGTCTTATTGAAGTGCAGCATACAAAACCCATGCGATACAAATGCATTTGTCCTCAAGAAGCCATTGAGAAGATAAAAAAGGATTTTGACCAGGAAACCGAATTAGCTCTTGATAAGCTTGGAGAAATTTATTCAAGTGAAGAAAATATCCTTCAGGAAGATGTTGTCTGGACCATAAATGGCCTGAAAAACGTAACTGATAGAATAATCCAGGTCATTTGTAATGCAAGGTCCGAAATTATAGCAGAAACTCCTCATCCTACTTTAAGTGATCTTGGGGATGTTTATCCTTTAATCAAAAAACACCATCAAGCACTTATAGAAGTATTCAATCGCAAGATAGACGAAGGTGTCAAAGTACGTATAATCGCTTATTCTTTGGATGAATTAAAGGATATAGCAGAACAAATTCCGGGCGTGGAACTTAAATTATATAATATCAAAAGTGAAGAATTCAGAAAGGGAGGAGCTATTTTAGTCGATAATTCTGAGGTGATAATAGATCTCAGGAAAGATGCAGTTTCAAGAGAAGAGTTCACAGCTATCTGGTCCAACGGAAAAGAGTTTGTTTTCTTTGTGAAACACTTACTTGAAGCCGAATGGGAAGCCGCTCAAACCAGTTAGAACTAAAAAAAGGAACATTTTCTGAATTATTTCAGAGCAGCCTTTTGCCTGCGTCAGGGCCAGATATGCACTCGTATACTTCTGTGATCTTCAGTACCACAAGGCTTCTGGCTGGGAATCTGTCTCCCATGGACTTGACCATCTTGTACATTTTTTCGTAATCTTCACCACTTGTTTTGATCTCTATGGGTCCTTTAATCTGAAAACAGCCTTGGGTTTCAGGTCCCCATACGTACAGGGCTACTATGGGATTCTCCTTGAGGTTCTCAAGTGTTTTCAGGAAAAAGTTATCGGCTATCCAGACAGTTTCATCGTCTTCCTGCAATTTACAGAAGCCGATGGGTATGACATTCGGAACGCCTTCTTTTGAAGCTGTTGCCAGTGGAAATATTCTCATTTTGGAAAATGCGTCTTTCATAGATGAATTAAGCTTTACCATTGCATCACCTGTTCGATAATAGATATCAGATAGCATAGTATAAAAGATGAACCTTCATTATTCATTTCCATCAAGTATCTTTATATACTAGTTTTACATAATGTAAAGTAAACAGTACATTATGTTAATTCCAATTTACTTAATGTACTTTATAATACACATGAGGTTCAATATGAAGAAAAATCAATTCAGCGTTTTCTCGCTTATTATTGTAGTGGCTGTCGGAGCAATTATAGGATTTGCATCTTCTATAGGAAATCCGATACTCGCAGGTGGAAGTATGTTTGCGGGAATGGCTGTCCTATATCTTGCCAAAAGAACAGTTAAAGGGGTTGTGGAGGATGAAATGAACTTTCACATCAGTCATCTGGCTTCCACACTAACAATTAAAATAGTTGCTATATTCTTTGCTGTAGCTGGTTCCATCCTCATATCAGTGAGAAACACATATCCTCAGTACATGGAACTTGGCTTTTTCCTTGCTTATGCAAGCTGTCTTATTATATTGCTTTATGCAATCCTTTACTCGTACTACAACAGGAAATACGAGGCGTAGGATGAAGAACAGAATTAAAGTTTACAGAGCTATTCACGACCTTACCCAGGAAGCTCTGGCGGACAAACTGCAGGTAACAAGGCAGACGATAAATGCCATTGAAAAGGGAAAATACGATCCTTCTCTTGAACTTGCATTCAAACTATCTCAGCTGTTCAAGGTTCCTATCGAGGAGCTATTTGTCTATGAAGTAAAAGAACCTGTTCAGGAAAAATGAACTTTATTCTTTTGTATCGCCAATTACAATAACAGATATCGGAGAAC
>DAKU01000023.1 GCA_002508425.1 Methanosarcinaceae archaeon UBA470 | reverse complement strand
AGAGATCATATTTCATGGTCGCGGAACTGTACCGGGGCCTTAACTGCGAGGTCACGCACACCAAACCCACCACTGCAGAAATGATAAAGTATGCTAACAATGCCCTGCTGGCAACCAAGATCTCCTTCGCCAACGAGATAGGGAATATATGTAAGAAGATGGGCATCGACACATACAAGGTCATGGAAGAAGTGGGCAAGGACTTCAGGATATCCCCCCATTTTCTCAACTCAGGGGCAGGTTTCGGAGGCTCCTGCTTCCCCAAGGATGTGCGGGCAATCATAGGTAAGGCAGAGGAACTTGATTATACACCTAAACTGCTACGTTCGGTTATCGATGTAAATGAAGAGCAACCTATGGGAATGATCAGGTTGCTCAAGGAAAAGATGGGCGAACTGAAGGACAAACGCATCACGGTGCTCGGACTGGCTTTCAAGAACGACACCGATGATATCCGTGAATCCCGCTCCATACCGGTCATTGTGGAACTCCTGCGCCAGGAAGCCCAGGTATTTGCTTATGACCCCATGGCAATGGAACACATGAAGAAGATCTTCCCCAACATCAACTATTGCGACAGCGCAGCTGAAGCCCTTACAGATGCCGATGCCTGCCTGCTCATGACAGAATGGAACCAGTTCCGCAGGCTGGACAAGGAATTCGCAGCTATGAGAACATGTCTTTGGAGTTGTATGCCATTGGTCATAGACGGCAGGCGTCTCATAGACCCAAAGGAACTGTCCGTGAAGATAGAGTACGAAGGGCTCTGCTGGTGAGCTGAGAATGACAACTGATGAAAAAACAAGAGATGACCTGCACGGCAGGATCAATTCCTTCGATCAGAACCTGAGAAGTCTGGAACGTAGACTCCGGGCAGTAGAGCGCAGGCTTTCCATGGAGGTTCCTCCCCAAGATCTTATGGACGATCCTGCACATATAGAGGCTGACCTCCTTAAACAGACGCGCATGGAACTTGTAGAGCTGAGGGAACAGATAGGTGCTCTTGACAAAAAAGGAATTTATACCTCAGAAAGTGACAGCATCCGACTGAAACAGGAGCTGGAAGAACTACAAAAACAAGTCCACAGACTCAATGAAGTACATCAGCAAACAAAGAACGAATTGCTGAACAACAAAACCGACGACCACATTCATGTGCTTACCCAAAACATGAAGGAGCAGCTTGATGACGTCGAAAAAAGGCTTAAAAAAGCAGAAGAGCGGAACAGGATCACCATCGGCTCTGTGAAAGTGCCCATAGAGCTGTCAGGACTTGTAGCAGCAGCCCTTATGTTATTTACAGGCGTGCTCATCTTAGGTAACAGATGGGACATAATAAGGTCCCCTTATTTCTCATTCGCCATTGCATTAGTACTAGCAGGTGCTGCTCTGTTAAGGTTCTATACAGTAAATAGAAGTCCTGAATGAGTATAAAAATATAGAAAAAAATAATGATCAGGTGGATCTGACCTTTATGAGATAGTGCTCATCTAGGTCTAGATACCCCTCCTGTATCACTTTCACAGCTACATACCCTTCACTTTTTCCTGTGGGTAGGGACATATTCTCCAGACGGAAAGTAAATTCTCCAAAAGTATCAGTATTACCTGCTTTAGCTGTCCTGTGATCAGGACCCCAGATTACCACACTTGCCCCTGAGACTGGTTCGTCCTCGGAATTGACCACTTTAAGCAGTATATATGGAGAATCACCTGTTGTACCGTTCATGGAGAAAGAAGTACTGTTGGATATTACGTAGAGCACACCTGGCGTAGTCTGAATACCCGCGAGCGCAGCCAGCATAACGGTCACACCTGCAAGACCTACTATGGTTAATACCACCATTCTGATAGGCAGACCTAGCGCAGCTGCTTCATCCTTGAAAAAGCCTCTGTAATTCATGATATTACAAAAATAGAATGATGGTCAGGCAGTCCTGACTATCATCACAGCATCTTCTTTCTCATAGTCGTAGAACCCATTAGCTGAAATGGTAAGGTCCATTGTACCTTCGTTCTGGTTAGGTCCCAGTGTGACCATTGCCGGATTGGTGATAAGCAGCGTCCTGCCATCACTGCCTGTAGTGTTGGTTGCAACCCCGCCCAGACCCCTGAGCACTACACTGGCATCCCTTACAGGGTTGCCATCTGTGTCCGTAGCTGAGACGTCACCCTTACATAGAAAGGGTTCTCTGCAGTGGCTGAATCCACTATGACCGCATTGCCATCGGTCATGGTTATAGCAGGAGTGGCCGAGGCACCTGCACTATCAATATAGACAGATATTATGTACTATTACTTAACATATACTTTTTAAGGAATGGTGCAAAATGAAAATATCCGAGCTTGAAAAGGATTTACTGGTGCAAGAGTGGTTCGATTTGTTGAATCTTAAACAGAACACGAAAAATGCATATTTGCTTTCCATGCAGACGTTTACTGAATATGTGAACAAAACACCTGAAGAACTGCTGAAGGAGGCAGAAGCGGATATTAAAGCCGGCAAGTTAATGCGTGAGAAGAATATCAAAAAACATCTTATTGGATTCCGAAAACATTTACAGGAAAGCAACTATGCACCTATTACGGTCAAAAATTATCTAAGCGGAGCTAAATCATTCTACAGATCTTTTGACATTGAGATCCCCACGCTTCCCAGATCAGGGAACAAAGCTAGACCGTTAGAGAAACATAACAAAATACCTGAAAAAGAAGATCTACAAGAGGTTTTAAAAGTCGCTGATCCTTTGGAGAAGGCCATACTACTTGTAGGTGTTTCCAGTGGTCTAAGTGCAATTGAAGTAATTAACCTAAAAGTGCGAATTTTCAAAGAGGGGTATGATCCAGAAACCGAGATTACAACCCTACCACTCCGAAGAGAAAAAGTAGGTTATGATTTTATAACTTTCCTAAGTCCTGAAGCATCCCGTGCAGTGTGGGACTACCTGACATACAGAAATAGAAAACCAAAGCGTAATTTTCCAAGGCGCAGAGACCAGCTACACAAACAGAAGGTACACAGTGATGATGGTTACCTTTTTGTTGCAAGGCAGGTAACAGACGAGTATTTAAATAATCCTCATGAAGACATGAGAAAACTTAGCAGAGCAGCGTTAATGTCAATATATAGAGATATGGCCGAAAAAGCCGGGAAAGCTGCACCTATTGGTACAAGGAATCTGATAAGATCACACAATATGAGAAAGTACTTTAATAGTGCTCTTCTGAATTCTGGTTGCGATTCATTCCATGTAGAATATTTTATGGGACACACTCTCGATGATACAAGAAGCGCGTACTTCAGGGCAAGTCCAGACAAACTCAAGGAAATCTATCAAAGATATGTCCCCTTCCTCACGATACAGAAGGAACTGGACATATCTGAAAGTCCTGAGTATCAACAGATTAAGAAGGAAAACCAGATATTGCAAGCAGAGACTGCCCGTCATGTAGTCGAAAGGTCGGAGCTGGCTGATGTTAAGGCTGAGCTAGATGCTATGAAGCTGCGACAGAATGACATAAACGAGATATTAGATAAATTGAAAAAGCACCCTGAGCAATTATTGGATGCACTCGGCAAGGAGAAATGATTAACTAATTCCAAGGGATTTGAAGGCAGTGTCTACTCCTTCCCTTTTTATTATCCCCTCATAAGTCAAATATGCCAACTCACACATGTCATTTTTAAAATCATTAGAAACTATCACATTTGCCGTGATTATTTTACCCACACAATCCGTTTCAATATAATTAGTTATTATAAATGGTAATGGATGACTTCTAACGTAGTTTTCAACATCTACGTAAGAAGTATCCATATTTTTTGAAACACGACCAGCAAAATCTCTGTATGGATCACGGTAACCACCAATTTTTTCCGAGACCTTGCGGAAACTAGTCATACAAAGTCTGCTTCCATAACTCAATATGGCTATTGTTGACATGGCCTTACTGTCCATAAAATATCTGATGGTATCCGAAGTAATATTTCTTTTCACAATAGCATTCAATAACGTGGGTGAGTATTTCAAACCGATTTGTAATGCCTTTTTATCCAGACCGGTGACAGAGGACGAGGAATGTTCAATTGGGAACAGGTCGATTATATTGGTTATATGGGCTTTAAAAAAACGAGTTTCCATGATCTCATGAAGTGATGCGGATTTACTGAAATATTCAAGAATATTAGAAATATCTGAAACCGAATACTTATTTTCTTTCCCTGGTTGATTTAGAGGATCTTCCTGAATAATGCCAAAACTACGAAGATCATGAATGTGTTTTATAATTCCCTTTGTCTCACGGATATTAAAAGTAAGAAGTAAGTGTTCACGGATATCTGAAGTAGAGGAAGAATATGCCGTACAGTTCATGAGGAAAAGCAAAATAGATTTCTTTGTTTTACCGTCCTGTTCGGACATGCCAGGTGTTCGTTTTTTCGACATAGTGTATACTAACGTATTTACCATGTTTAAACTTTTTGGATTATATACCCATGGGTATTATACCCAGGGGTATGTTTTTCAGGAAACCCATGGGTTTGTGAGTCCCAAAAATCGTTCAATATTATGTAAACCATGTACATTAGGAGGGTGATTAAGCCAATATCAACTAATAAAGGTGAAAGGAATGTTTAGTTTTGGAACAAAAAAAATAGTTGGCGCAAATTATACCCGATATATTGCGCTGCCTAAAGCCTGGTTGAGTGCGTTCAATATGGACGTGCATAGCCCGGTTAAAGTAGAGATGAATGAAAAGAAGCAATTAGTTTTGACTCCTGTCCTCACCGGCCAAGATGATGCAGGAGTCAGCCAGGCTTGAAAAGGAGACCCAGCAATGCAGAAAGCATCACAACCAAATAAAAATCCATCGCTGCAGGAATGGGCAAAGGATTTTTGCACCGAAAAAAAAGCATCAATTGACTATTTCTTAAAATATGGAAGCTCTGTGGAAAAGGCACTTGCAATGAAGGTAATAGAACTCGCAGATACATGAAGCAAGTTCTGAATAAGGCAAATTGCCTTGTATGTGGATCTCGGAGACAGCGTAACCTTATACAAGTTGACATTATGGGGTGGTTTTTTCCAGGTAAGCGAACAAAAGGCCATGTGTGCCTAAGATGTCTTTCAGGGAGGAGAACATCACAAAGCATGCTTTCTTATCGTTACGCTACAATCGACCAGAAAAAAGCAGTTGTTAGATTCAAGATAACACAACCAAAAATCTATGAGCAGTATAAAATCGGTTCTTCTGAATGGTATCAGATGAATATAAGCGAACTTGAAAACATGGAGTTAAAAGAATGAATGAAAATCAAAATATTAAGATCTCCCTAGGAGACGGAACAGATTTTAAGATAATCTATAAAGGGGAAATGCAGGGAACAGATGGCAAGCTGATACAATGGGAAGATAGTATAAAGCTAACACAAGGGAAAAACCAAATAAAATTAACAGCGGTTGCGCTTTCCAAGCTATTGAAGGCCATGCAACAGGATGACATAAGAACTGTACTACAGGCCAGGTTCAACGCAGAAGTACAGAAGCTTCAAACACTGGATGGTTTCTAAGGGCTATCCTTTGTATAGATCGGAGGGGTCAAGGGGAGGACACCGGCGTTAAGAAAGTCCAACGATAGGAGGACTTTTAGCCGGTGGGCTCCTCCCCTTGTAAGTTCTCTCTTGACCTATTTAGAATAATTTGGAAAATGGAAGAATAGACGTTGTTGAGATAAACATCATTAGAAAATGTTAAGTGATTCTGAAATTATGTTAAAATTTCAGGCTTACTTAAAACAGACCGAGTTCTTAAGCATAATATTAACCGGCATAAAAGAAGGCGAGTTGATAGAAATCGACATGCCATATATACACCGCTGGAAAGAAGAATACAAAAAGAGACTCTTAGCTAAGTTTTATAAGCTGGATGAATGGTTTGCATCTCATAATTTAGATGCAACCTTTTTTACATTTACTACTAGGCAGGAAGATTTTCCCTTTAAAGCAGATCAGTACACTTTTCTAAAGGAAAACTTCCAAAGCATACGGGATAATATGCGAAAAATGAAAGGAAAGTTTCCTTATATTTGGGTTGCCGAACCACATCGAAGCGGTTATGCACATATACATATGCTTGCCTTTACTGCGTTTACTTATGATGAAAAAGAGACAGTAAAACGATTATGGTGTGATAAATATAATGCAGGAGTTAGAGAAGCCTTAGATATTCAGGATATAAAAGCAGTTGATGATTTCGGAGAGCATAAAAAAACTGGTAGCCATGTACTGCAATCGCCTAAAAATTATATACTTAAGTACCTTAAGAAAACATTCAATGACGAAACAGATTTAAGTTATTTCCTTTTTTCTGCTACAGCCTGGTACATGGGGCAAAAAGATAACGAATATTGCCGATTCAGGTTTTACGGCTCTTCCAGAGATCTAAGCTATATTATGAAACTAGATGAATTCGATACTGATTTCGTTGTAATGAAAGTTGAATTAAATACAGGTGTTGATGAACCTATCGAGATATATCTAAATGAAAAATTCAATGAAACCGGTTATGAAAAATTTTTATGCAAGGACGTTACGGAACTATACCTAAATTCTGCAAAATAATCACCAGTATAGGCAACATATAGAAGTTTTATTGATTTGCATAATTGTTTGAATTTAGAGGATTTCTACAGAGCAAATAAATCAGTCAGTTATATAAAAGAAAATCTAAGAATTTATAGTAGCTACTGTATCTGAATGCCGTATTTAATACGCATCAATAGATTCAATGCCTTAAAATAGAAGGGAAATATGGCAATCGCCTTTTCCAAATTGTGCATTGAATACTTAGCAGTAGCCTCCTTAGAGAAATATACATAATATATGTTATGGGTTTTGCCGCCTGCCAGATCAAAAATAATAGCTTTACCGAGTCCATAGTCCAAATTGTTTCCATGTACTTTCGATCTTTTTTAGGAAATAGAGTTTTGATTTATCTCCAAAAAACAATACTCCCAAATTTTATTTTAAAATCTCTTATTCATACTTGAATTCAGAACCTATCTTATAAAAACATATACTGTTTTAAGGATAAATTGAATTTAAGTGTTACTGATATTATTTTTGAACAGATAGGTTTGGCATCCAGTGAAAGACAAACTTAGCAAAGTTTAAATATAGTTATCTTTAACCATTATTTTAGATGGATGTAAAGTCAATACTCACCAGTCTTGAACAGGCTACAACAAACAATGACATAAAGTCATTTATGGACATCATTTTCAATTTGCCAGTTGAGATAATAATTACTTTAACAGAAATTGATTTAAAAGCAATTAATCAATTTTCAAAGCAAATCGATTTTCTCAAAATTCCAGAATTTTGTCAGTTTCTTAAAGAAGAGGGACTTTATTATTACGATAAAATATTAGATAGTACTGATATTTCAAGTAATTGTTTACTAGCTATATTTTACTTAGGCATTTACGTATCCTTGCATGAAAAGTCTAATAAACAACCTACTGAGAGTTTACTTCTTCTAAGGAATGTTCACTATTCACTCGCAGCTATTAATATCAATGCTCAAAATAATCTTGAAAAAGCTGTTGAACTGTGCGGTAAGGCCCGGAGTCTATTTTCTGCAACAAGTCCAGATTATGCACACATATTGATGAACGAGGCTAACGCAAGACAGAGTTTGGCAGATATTGGGATTAATGCTCAGATTAATCTTGAAACCGCCGTAGAACTGTGCAGTAAAGCCCAAGGAATATTTTCTGTGACAAGTCCAGATTACGCAGGCGCGTTGATGAACGAGGCTACAGCAAGACAGAAGTTAGCAGGGATTGGAATCAATGCTCAGAATAATATTGAAACGGCTATTGAACTGTATGGTAAAGCCCAGGGAATATTTTCTGCAATAAGTCCATCTTACGCAGGCGCATTGATGAACGAGGCTATAGCAAGACAGAAGTTAGCAGCTATTGGTATTAATACTCAGACAAATATTGAGAAGGGCATTGAATTGTATAGTAAAGCCCAAAGTATATTTTCTGCAACAAGTCCAGATTACGCAGGCGCATTGGTGAACGAGGCTATAGCAAGACAAGCATTGGCAGATATTGGTACTAATGCTCAGACAAATCTTGAAACCGCCGTTGAACTGTGCGGTAAGGCCCAGGGTCTATTTTCTGTAACAAACTCAGATTACGCACGCTCATTGCTGGAAGAGGGTAATGCAAGACAGAAGTTAGCAGATATTGGTATTAATGCTCAGACAAATCTTGGAAAGGCCGTTGAACTGTATGGTAAAGCCCAAGGTCTATTTTCTGTAACAAGTCCATCTTACGCACGCTCATTGATGAACGAGGCTGCAGCAAGACAAAGTTTGGCAGCCATTGGTATTAATACTCAGATTAATCTTGAAAAGGCGGTTGAACTGTGCGAGAAAGCACAAGATATATTTTCTGCAACAAGTCCAGATTACGCAGGCGCATTGATGAACGAGGCTAATGCGAGACAGAAGTTAGCAGATATTGGTATTAATGCTCAGGTAAATCTTGAAAAGGCCGTTGAACTGTATGGTAAAGCCCAAGGTCTATTTTCTGCAACAAGTCCATCTTACGCACGCGCATTAATTAATGAGGCTACAGCAAAACGGAGTTTGGCAGAGATTGGAATCAATGCTCAGACAAATCTTGAAAAGGCGGTTGAAC
>DAKU01000121.1 GCA_002508425.1 Methanosarcinaceae archaeon UBA470 | reverse complement strand
ATAAAAATAGAAATTTGGTGGGATAGCGCGGATTTGAACCGCAGTCCAAGCGTCCCAAACGCTCGAGGATGGACCAGGCTACCCTACTATCCCAAGAGGGTAAGCACTGCAATAGACGTTATAGATTAAAAACCTTCCGTAAGAAATCACTCAAAAAATACAAACTTGGAAGAAAAATGGTTATAATAAGGAAAAATGAGCTCTGAGATAACAGAGCTTATTTCCATCTTTTATATATATCGTTGTCTAGTCCCACAAGATCCAGGGCGCGCCCGGCAATGGAATTTACAAGATCATCAATTTTCTTTGGCCTGGAATAAAACCCAGGGCATGCAGGCAGGATTATGGCTCCTGCTCTGGTGAGTTTGAGCATGTTCTCAAGATGTATCTCATTCAAAGGTGTCTCTCGCGGCACAATAACAAGCCTGCGTCTTTCTTTGAGGCATACGTCAGCAGTTCTTTCCAGTAGATTATCCGACATGCCATTTGCAATGGAACCGACAGTTTTCATGCTGCATGGAGCAATAATCATGCCATGGAATCTGTGCGACCCGCTGGCTATGGGTGCAGTGAACTCTCTTTCTTCATACACATAGCTTGCCATGTCCTCTACCTCCACAACCGAATAATCAGTTTCTATTTCTATGATCTGCCTTGCTGATCTGGTTATAACAAGATGCGTGACTATGTCCATCCTGGAAAGGATCTCAAGCAACCTTATGCCGTAAATAGACCCTGATGCTCCGCTTATACCAACTACAATTTCCATTTTTTCACCTTATGATCTCAATAAGCTCGTCTATCATTTTCTCGGAAGCCTTTACAATGGTTTGGATCTCTTCAATAGTTATGGCATCTACGTGAATACCGACCATAAATACCGTTGTGCTCTGCGTAACAGCGCTAACTTTTCTTGCTCCCCGCAGGGCAATTTCATCTTCCCTGTGCCCAGGTACGCTGATCACCGAAGATGAGGCACGGCAACTTTCCTTGTCATAAATACCCATCGCAGCCGCACCTATGTGTTCTCTGCCTCCTGACAGTACAAAAAACAGATCCTTGCCTATAGATTCACCCTTTAGAAGAAGCTGCACTCTTCCAACTTCTTTTTTGATCTCGATCATGATCACAGCTCCGTGAGCCTGAACTGCTTTGTGGTCTTTTTAACCTCAAAGAACTCCCTTGCAGCTTTCCCCACTTTCTCACGGAACTCCTTTGGCGTGTAGACACCCATCTTCCAGTTATCCCAGTGAGCCTGCTCAAGAGTAGCCACTACATAAGAAGCCTCGTCCAATCGTACCATCTTGCCGTTGAGCTTCACAAGTGCCTTAAGTTCAGGGATCTCCGGAGAACGAGGTATATCTATGAGCACATCTGTGGGTTCAATACCAGCCATAGATGCTATTTCAGCCTCTATCCTGCGTATGTTGCCCCTGTGTTTCAAAACGCCTTCTGTAACTTCCTCGAAACCTACATACAAAGCTCTTTTGTAAAGTCTGCGTTCTTCAAGGCGTCGCGCAAGGTCACCAGCATATCCGTCACTTGAACGCATTATATGTAACAGATGCGCATCATCCATCTGCCGCAGTTCCGTAGGATTGATCGCATTGTTATGAATAAGTTCCTCAATCGCCCGAATGCACATTGTTTCCGCGATACGTGAAACATGATGATAGTAAACAGATGGATGCATGAGAAACCTGGAAACAAGCAAAGACTCCGCAGCTTTTACGCCGCCTGAGCCTACTACCAGCTTGTCTTCATAGAAATGCATCTCATGAATCAGCCTCACATGATCCACCAACCCGAATGCAACCCCGGTATAATATGAATCCCTTACCAGGTAATCCATACGATCAACATCGATCTCACTGCTCAGGATCTTTCCTAAATCTGTCTCGCCTTTGATATGATTCTGGATGATAGTAGGATTTAGATCATGTTTTTCCAATATTTCGGCAATCTCACCCTTGCGCAGTAAGTGAAGTATATCTTCATGTTTCTGGCGCGTATACTGCGTTATAAAGCTCTCAGATACATGAGAGAGAGGACCATGCCCTATGTCATGTAGCAGGGCTGCAACTCTTAGCTCATCCTTCTCCTGCTGGGAGACTGAGTCTATTTGCCTTGTCAGGGTGGTCGCAAGATGCATTACACCCAGAGAATGCTCAAAACGCGTATGGTTGGCACCTGGATACACAAGGTTTGAAAGCCCAAGTTGTCTTATCCTGCGCAGGCGCTGCATGGGAGGAGTATCTATAAGAGAAAGCGTAAGCTCATCGAGTTCGATGTAACCGTGAATGGGATCACGAACAACATTCATATTGTTTAAATATCCCCTCATCCTATAATGCTGTTCCTCTATCATAACTAATTTCTATAAAGACTATCCGAGGACATACATGCTTGTACTTTCCGGTGGGACCGGAACTCCCAAGCTCCTTGAAGGACTAAGGAGCATATTACCTGAAGAGGAAATCACTGTTGTTGTAAATACTGCAGAGGATATGTGGGTATCAGGAAACCTCGTAACACCGGACATAGATACAGTTCTATACCTATTTTCCGGAAAACTCGATATGGCTAAGTGGTGGGGCATTAAAAATGATACTTTCATGACCTACGAGGCCCTCAGATCCCTAGGACATAACGAAACCATGATGCTTGGCGACCAGGACCGTGCTACAAATATCATGCGTTCTGACCTTTTAAGAGCAGGTTATTCCCTCACAGAAGCAACACTGGAACTTGCAAGAGCTTTTGGCATACGCTCAAAGATACTACCCATGTCAAATGACCCTGTGAAAACGATGGTGACAACACCTGCTGGGAAAATGCATTTCCAAGAATTCTGGATAAAGGAGCATGGTAAACCTGAAGTTATAGAAGTGGTTCAGGAAGACATTGAAAAAGCTACCATTTCACCTGCTGTCCTTGAAGCACTGAAAAAGGAAGAATGTGTGCTTATAGGACCCAGTAACCCCATCACAAGCATCGGACCTATACTTGCCCTGAAACGGATGAAAGAAATATTGAGAAAGAAAACTGTTATTGCAGTAAGCCCTATTATTGGAAAGGAGCCAGTAAGCGGCCCTGCAGGAAAGTTGATGGCTGCAAGGGGTTTAGATGTCTCTTCTGCCGGTGTTGTCGATTGTTATGGAGATATCCTGGACATAATGATATTAGATGAAAGGGATACGTATGGCACCTCTGCTCACAAGGATGCTGCATGCAAAATACTTATTGCAGATACGCTGATGAAAAATGTGGAGAAAAGTACGGCTCTTGCCAGATTTGTGATAGATTCATTTAAAATCTGAAAGGGTAGAACATCAAATCATTAATTGCAAAATTTTATAGCTAGATCAGCCGAAGGTAGAGGAGATGCTGTCACAGGGGATGAAACTTGCAGAGATATCAGGGGAGATGAAAATTCCACAAAGCACCCTGTATAAGTGGTTGCATATCGAGCAGGATGAAAAAGGGGTTGAGTTCGTAGAAAATGTGAAGTAGGTCGGTATAATTGCCGACCTTGTGGATTATGTAATGTATTTAACATTATATTCATCAATAAGAGTTCCTTTTTTAAAGAGGATACCTTCTCTGTTATTTTCATTGTTAGAAACCTCTACACGCAAATTCACATATAGTTCTCCTTTATGTGGTGAATTAATGTTATCAAAATATGATATGTCTGCAATTAGAGGTGAAAGGTTTATCTCTCTCCTTTCCACATAAGAATCTGAATCTGGTTGTGCATATAATACGCACAGTTCCATAAACTTAAATATATATAGTAACTTTGGAATTTTCATTTTTATTATATCGTCGTCTTTATTGGAATATGGAAGGATACAATTGCGTACAGTACCGTTTCTTTTCGTAACAAAGTTAAAACTTCCATCGGCTACGTGCATCACAAAAATATCTTTATGCTCCATTAGTTCACATCTTATTCCAAGATTTAGGGCATTAAACTTCTCCGATTGCGCCTTTATGTATTCATCTTCCAGTCTCCATTTAATTTCAACATCCAAAGCAGGACTTGAGCCAGTGTTAACTATATTTATAGGAGACACTAAATTAAGATATGGCTCAGAAATGATATTTTTACCGGCTTCTTCATATGCAATCTTTCTACCTTTCCATTCGACAGGAAGTTTCTTTTGTACACCAATGGTTAAAGTTGATTCAATTGAAATTCTGTTACTTGGAGATGTTACATGAAGTCTGGGGGTATTGGCCATATTTCTTTGGTTTTTCATTTCTACAAGAGTCCTATATGCCATACAGAATAGAAGCGCAGTTATCGCTGCAACCGCAATATCTGCAATAGATGAAATTATAGATGCAGTATTATCCACCGTTTTGTTTTCCCCAAAGAAATATGGAATTACAGATACCACATAAGCAACTAGAAAGAATAGCAATATCCAAAAAATGATTTCGCACAATTTTTGAGTTCCTTCCTTTCTAAAAAATCTCTCAACAGGAAACATCATAACAACCATCCCAATTATAATTAGCACCATACTAATAAAAACAAAAAATAACGGGAAATGAAATATTGTTCCTAATGGCATGTACTCTCCTTTTCAAAAAGTAATTTTCTTTAGCAATTTATTAAATGAGAAGGTTCCTATATAAAGACCCATACAAAACTGGATAACCCTATTTATCAACAGTGCCGCATTCACATTATTGATGTTGGAACTATGTGTCACCACACCAAAAGCTTGATACTACAATGGCATATTTAATAGCAGGAACTTTCAAATAGATTGCAATAAAAATATGTAAGTGCTTCTAAGAGTATACGATTTCGCTACATTGTTTTATAGGTGTATACATATATGTGGCAATCTAATTAAGGGGTATTTCAGATGCTAGAGATATTAAGAAATTCATTCAAAGGCATTCCCATAGTGAAAAGGGGAGATTATAGTTATTTTATCCATCCGATCTCTGATGGAGTTCCTGCAATTGAACCGGAACTTCTGGAAGAGATAGCTGAGTTCATTGTGGAAAGAGCGGATCTGGATGTGGACAAAATATTAACCATTGAAGCTATGGGTATTCCGCTGGCTACCACCGTCTCTTTGATGACCGATATACCTTTTGCTATTGTCCGTAAAAGGAAGTACGAATTGAATGGAGAGATACTCCTTTCTCAGAATACTGGTTATTCTAAAGGTGAACTGTACATCAATGGAATAAAAAAAGGTGACAGAGTACTCATTATTGATGATGTGATCAGTACAGGCGGCACTTTGTTGGCGCTGGTAAGGGCACTGAAGAATATTGGAGCCATAATTGCAGGTATCTTTGTTGTCATTGAACGCGGCGAAGGGATTGAAACTCTTCGAAAAGAAGGCATAGAAGTGACAACACTTGTGCGCATAGATGTAGATGAGCATGGTGTGCATATACTGGAGGACTAGGTTGGCAGACACTGAAGCATTTGATTTCCAGATAGCAAGGATAATTAGCATAATAAGAGATACAAATGCAAAGATAGTGAGCTTACAGTTCCCAGAGGGCTTTAAGCGCAGAGCTACAGGAATAGCCCACAAGATCGAAGAAGAAACAAATGCGCAGATATTGATATCCGGCAATCCATGTTTTGGGGCATGTGATGTGGATGTTGATCTTGCACGTCAAGTGGATATACTGTTCCATTTTGGACATGCTGTGCTTGATGACAGCAGTTATGTAAAAAATGTGTATTTCATTGAGGTCAGGTCCAATGCTGAAGTAGGGGAAGTGGTGAATAAGTCTCTAGAAATGCTTAAGGGCCAGAGGATCGGCCTCATTACCACGGTTCAGCATGTGCATAAGCTTCTGAAAGCATGTGAAATTTTGCAATCCCATGGCAAAGTGTGCGTAATCGGAAAGGGAGATGCAAAAATAGCATACCCTGGACAGGTACTGGGATGTAATTTCTCCTCAGCAAGGACAGAGATCTGTGATGAATATCTGTACATAGGTAGTGGTTATTTCCATCCCATGGGTGTGGCATTATCTACAGGAAGAAGAGTTCTAATAGCTGACCCCTTTGTAAATGAGGTAAGGGAACTGGACATTTCAAAGGTCCTTAAACAACGCAGTGCTGTCATTGGAAAATCCCTGGATGCTAATCTTTTTGGAATAATCGTATGTTCTAAGCCCGGACAGAAACGTATGACGCTTGCCCTGAAGTTGCAGGAAATGGCACGTAAGCACGGTAAAGATGCCCATATTATAATAATGGATCTTGTGACCCCTGACCAGTTACTACAGTTCAAAGTAGATGCTTTTGTAAACACTGCATGTCCAAGGCTTGCTATTGATGAAGTTGGCCGCTTCAATGCGCCAATGCTTACTCCCCCGGAACTTGAGATAGTGCTTGGCGAGAAGCAATGGGAAGATCTGGTATTTGATGAGATCACAGCCTGAAAATTGCAGGTCATAAAATGAAGCAGAGAAAACTTGAGATCATGCTGGAAAAGGTAAAAGGGTTTGAAAAACCCGATGTCAACCTTGAGCAATATGCTACACCCGCCCCCATAGCTGCAGAAGTATTGCATTTTGCATTCATGCATGGCGATCTGCAAGGTACGGTATATGACCTGGGATGTGGCACCGGTATCCTTGCCATTGGTGCAAAGCTTTTAGGTGCCGAGAAAGTTGTTGGTTTTGATCTTGACCCCAGTGCTCTGGAGATAGCAAGACAGAACGCATCCATGATGGGAGTTGATGTGGAGTTTGTGCAATGTGATATATCGGGTGTACCGGAACATGCAGATATTGTTATAATGAACCCGCCTTTTGGAGCACAGTCCAAGGGTAATGACAGGCCTTTCCTTTCGACAGCCCTGAGAGTTGCAGATGTGACATATTCTGTGCACAATTGCGGAAGTTACAGATTCGTTAAGAGTTTCATAGAACCTGCAACTATTAGTGACTGGTATGAAACCGGTTTTCCTATAAAACGAACATTTAAATTTCATAAAAAAGATGTAGAATTGGTTAAGGTTGAGATCTACCGGATAGTCCGGTGTGATGGCAGCATATAATCTGCCTAAGTTTGCAACTGCTTTATATAGCGGGAAACATATGTCTTGCAAACTGGTGTTCAATTATATCAATCTAATTTCATCATGAGGGATTCTTATTCGGATAAGGAATAGAAAAAAGGTTTCACGCAGGATGATAAAAGGCTCAAGCGAGGAATCAGAAAGTGTACGGTTACCAGAAAAAATGGATCAAAAGGTGACCGAAGAAAAGAGAGTGGAGGCAACTAGAGTTGTCAAAGCGCCTAGACGCAGCAGTGTAAAGCCTTCGAAGAAAGAGAAAGAGGAAGAGAACATGGATGAAGGGGAAATGGTTTTTGTTATGCCTGGAGACATTATCGCTACGACTGAAGAGTTTAGTCCAGGTGTAGGGACGTTCCTGCATGTTGCAGATATCCATGCCGCCTCTACAGGTGTTGTGAAAATAAATAAGAAATCACGCATTATATCTGTCGTACCAAGCACCAAGTATCCACCGTCTATTGCCGTTGGTAATATTGTAATTGGTGCCATAATAGGACTTAGAGAAAGTGTCGCTCTTGTTGAGATCGCTGCCATAAAAGGTGAAGGAGAGCGTGAATTCAAGAAAGTAGGAACTGCTGCCGTACATGTATCAAATGTTAAAGATTCCTACTGCAAGAGACTAGACGAGGAATTTGCGGTAGGAGATATAATTAAAGCAAAGGTTCTGAACACTGAGAACATGCGGCTTAGTACCGCAGAGAAGGAACTTGGTGTAATGAAAGCTCAGTGCTCCAACTGCCGTGCTGTTATGGTTAAGGACGATAACAAACTTAAGTGCCCAGAATGTGGAAGAGTAGAAAGACGTAAACTTTCATCTGATTACGGAACTGGAATTGTATAAAATAGAAATGTAGGTTATATGGGTGAAGTCCATGGAACTAAAAATCATAGACAAGACAGAAGATGAAATGCACCTTGAAATAAAAGGCGAGACACATACTCTTCTTAATATGCTGAAATCTGTGTTACTGGAAGATGTAAGAGTACATACTGCTTCTTATGACATGAAACATGTGTCCATAAGTGAACCAATACTATATATAAAAACAGATGGCACGGATCCAATAATAATTATAAAAGAAGCTGCAGAAGTACTTGCTTCACGATGTGAAGAGTTCCTTAGCGTTTTTGGCAAAGCCGTGGAAGTATAATAATTTCCACGACATTTGTTCTTTTCTAATATTTAGCATTGATATTCGCTATTTATCAATTTGAATTGCTTGGTGGTCTGTAAGCAAGTAGTCAAACTAATTAGGAGATGTGATATCATGAAAGTGGTGGCATTTAACGGTAGTCCAAGAAAAGAAGGCAACACTGCAACGCTCATAAAATATGTCTTTGAAGAACTGGAAAAAGAAGGAATTGAAACCGAACTTGTGCATATTGGAGGAAAAAGGACCATAGGATGTACTGCGTGCATGAAATGCTACCAGAATAAGGATATGAAATGCACTTTTGATGATGATTTTGTTAATGAATGTATCAGGAAAATGGTAGGTGCAGATGGCATTATCCTGGCTTCTCCCACATACTTCACAGACATAACTACAGAAATGAAAGCTCTTATTGACAGAGCTGGATTTGTATCAAAAGCCAATGGTGATCTGCTCAAACGTAAGGTAGGTGCATCCGTAGTAGCAGTACGCAGGGCAGGTTCACTCCATGCTTTCACCACCATGAACAATTTCTTTACAAGCAGTCAGATGATCATACCGGGTTCAAGCTACTGGAACATAGGTGTTGGAGGTGCTCCGGGAGATGTGCAAAAAGATGAAGAAGGCATCCGTACAATGCGGACCCTGGGACAGAACATGGCATGGCTGATGAAAAAACTTTACAGTTAAATTATAGAGGATTTAGATAAACCTATTGTTTCCAGTTATTGTTTATAAATGATATATAAGGTAATTTTCAAATACCGGGGTTTTTCGAAATTCCCTATAGTAAATATTGATACTATACATTTTGAATTAAAAACTTCTTCGAAAACAGAGGGCATACAATGGTACTTGATGAAGCGGCACTAAAGAAGTTTGGGTTCATTCCACGCGAACCAAAGAATGCGATCAACATAGATCCCCTGCAAACAGCAGGTAAGTTAACCGAAGATGCAAGGCGCACCCTGCTTGAATGGGGAGATGGTTATTCAGTCTGTGATTTCTGTGGTGGTGTGCTGGACCTTATAAAAAAGCCACCAATAGAAGAATTTGTACATAGTGCACTCCCAGAATTCTTGAATGTAGATGCTGTGAGGATCACACACGGAGCAAGGGAAGCAAAGTTTGCGGTAATGCACTCCATTGCACAGGAAGGAGACTATGTGGTGATGGATGAAGTTGCACACTATTCCTCCGTAGTTGCCGCTCAGCGTGCCCGGCTTAACATAAAAAAAGTACCTCATAGTGGCAGTCCGGAATATATGACAGATGTAGAAGGATATGCCACTGCTATTGAAGAAGTAATAAAGGAAACAGGTAAAGCACCGGCTTTGGCCCTGGTAACTTATCCTGACGGGAATTATGGGAACATCACTGACGTGCAGCGTATTTCTAAGATCTGCCATGACTATGACGTACCACTGCTTCTAAATGGTGCATACGCGGTAGGCAGGATGCCTGTGGATGCAAAAAGGTTAGGGGCTGACTTTGTTGCAGGCAGCGGTCATAAATCGATGGCTTCATCGGGCCCCATTGGACTGCTGGGTGTCAGTACAGAATATTCCGACATTGTATTTAGGAAGTCGCCTACCAACAAGAACAAAGAAATAGAACTATTGGGATGCACTGCCAGAGGTGCGACCATTATGACTATGATAGCCTCTTTCCCTCATGTAGTACGACGAGTGAACAACTGGGATCAGGAAGTGCAGAATGCTCGCTGGTTCTCGGCTAAACTGGAAGAGATGGGGATAATCCAAAAAGGACAGAAACCACATAATCATGATCTGATGTTCTTTGAAGCACCGGTTTTCTATGAGATATCCCAAAAGGCAAAGAAAGGAAGGTACTTCCTGTACAGGGAACTAAAGGAACGTAACATACATGGAATCAAGTCCGGCCTCACCAAATACTTCAAACTGAGCACTTTCCAGGTGGGCAAGGAGAACCTGCAATATGTAGTTGACTCCTTTCAGAGTATCATTAACAAGTATGAAGCAGAGGATAAAGTTCAGTCATAAAGTACGTCCATTAAGTTTGTTCCCTTGCCGAGAATATTATAAATATTATTGAATAATATATGCCATATCAAGGGTACACCAATGAATAAAGATTCAATTTTTATACCTTCACGCGAAAAATTAAATAAAGTAAAGATGAAATTCGCCCACGAACAACTCAATAAGGCGATATTGTTCTTTTTGATAGTGATACTTCCAATAATTGCTATTGATATGGCTGGACGGCAGGACATGATTCCCGTGTCTGAGGTATTGCTGAAAATATTGGAAGGTATAATTGTGGTCCTGTTCTCCTTTGGGGGAGCTACACTGTTCATAAGGCTGACAATTAACTTCATTATGGACAAATTTGAGGGCATTGGACAACAGGAAGAAATGATCCTGCTAAGCAAGTTATACATATTTTTAATATACATACTGGCCACAGTGATCGTTTTCCTAGAGATGGGCATCGGGATACAGAACGTAGCCCTGTTTTTAGGTCTCAGCGCCACTGGTTTTGCATTTGCTATAAGAGAAGTTGTACTATCCTATATAATATGGTTCATGCTGTTGACCAAGAAGCCGTTCAAGATCGGAGACTATATAAATGTAGCTGGGCAGGAAGGACAGGTCAAGCATATAGGTATGTTCTACGTAGTAGTTGATGCATCCCCTCATACATATGCAGACTACACAAAAATACCTAACAGGGTTTTCATTGAAAAACCCATTAGAAACTATGGCAGTGACAAGTTCTTTGCTGAATTTGAACTGTATCTAGAGAATATTTCATCCGATATTATCGACAGGCTTGAGAGGATAAGAGAAAAAGGAAAAGGACTGAAAGGCGCAGATGCTACATTTAACCTTAATAGTGACAGCGATGGAGTTAAGATCACTGTAGAGTTTAAAACAACTTATGAAGATAGAGACATTCTTAGAGACCGCCTCTTATCCATGATGCTGCAGGAATTGAACCTGACCGCCTGAAATAAGGTAATCGGCTGACACCACAAACTCTATAATCAAAGAAGTCTTATATTTTTTGCTATTTTCATTATGCGGCTGTGGTTTAGTGGCTATGACCTGGGCTTCCCAAGCCTAGAACCCGGGTTCGAATCCCGGCAGCCGCATGTATTTTAAAAAATAAAGTATAGAAAGAATCACTTTTTTGCATTTTTCGGTATTTTCTGGTCCGGAGTGACCCCATAGAATTTGGTCCTCGCTTTACCCCAGATACAGCCTGTTTTACCAAATATTTTCAGTTCCAGGTTCTGTAGAGCCTTACATATACCATTACCAGCTCTTGCCCCTTTACATACGACGCAATACTTTTCACAGAACACAGGTGGTTTTCCCTTCTCTGCCATATCGTTACCTCCTATAGATCAAAATAAATCTGTATATAAAAAGGAGATATCAGTTTATAAAAGATGCGTCTGTGTACGAGGTTACCTTTTTGAGGCAATTATTGAGTGCTAAAAAAGAGAAAAACTTATTCCAGGTCTTTTGTGGAAACATTGCGAAGCCTGGTGACGCCATCGATCTCGTCTATGACATCCACTACAGCAGCTGGCACAAGCTGGCGCCATTCATCGCCATCAAGCATCTTTTTGCGGATCTCAGTTCCAGAGTAGCCTTTTCTATTGAACATGGGGGGTTGTCTCACATTCATATTAGCTTCCTTGAAAAGCTGAATAACAAGAGGATTGTTAGAATACACTACATCAAATGGAGGAGACATAGAAACAATGTGCGACACCCATACAGCATTACGCTGCAGATCTTCAATGGGTATTGCATAATGTTTCACATCTGAATCTTCCAAAGCATGTTTTATCATCATAACCCTTTCACCCGCAGTAAACGGATTTTCAGAGTCATGACTCTTCTGGGCACTGCCGATACCTATTACCAGCTCATCCACCTCCTCTGCAATAGTGCAAATAGTGGAATAGTGCCCAAGATGGAACGGTTGGAAACGTCCTATATAGAAAGCCCTTTTCATGTGCATATATCACAACTGTTCAACGTATGCCACAATCGTCAAATGAGAATTTCTCACAGACTTCAAGATAATGGCCTGAGTTGTTATCATGTTTCATCTGAGCAAGCTTCTTAACAAGGTCAAGGCCCGGCTTCGGATCCTGCATGACCTCTACCTTATCCTTAAGAAGGTCAAACATCTTCCTGCCTACATCAGTGCGTATGAATACACTGTTCCAGCCGTCTGGAGCACCGACGGATCCCAGTGATATGTCAGCAGACACAGAAGTATAGTCACAGCAGTGGTGACATGGGTGCCTTGCATGCGGTGCAACGTCTGGGATTTTGACAGTGTGTTCCTGGCCATCCTTTGTAATGTTCCAGAACTTACCTTTGTTGAAGTTCATCTTGACTACATCTTCAAGCTGGAGCTTCATAATTTCAGGAACTATCTTTTCTGTCATCACATCATGATAGAAACTTTCCATGCACAACAGACCGATAATAACAACTATCTTGTCATTTGCGTTCTCAAGGATCAGACGTGCACCGTGTGCCTGACATGGTACTCCGATAACTCCGATCTTATCGTATTTCTCAAAGGGCTCCCTGAGAGCTGAAAGAACTGAGTCATAAGTGTACTTGGTACCTGTTGTCCTGTCAACATCTTCCGGTTTGGTCATAAGTATAAGCTCAGTACCCCATTTATCATCCCTGGTAATACCGACAATACAATCTACCGTACCGGTCTCGAGCAAAACCTTTGCCAACATAGAGGTAATACCACCGTCTTGGCCTTTGATAGTGCTCTTTGCTGCAAAGAACTCTTTCACATTTGCAAATTCGTCTTCTACGTATCCGTCAATTACAGGACAGAGCCGTCCACATGTGAGACACCCTTCACATACGTTGGGTGCTGCTCCTTTCTCATACAACTCGAGATTGTCAGGGTCTCGCACTTCTGCTTTCTTGTTAACAATTATAGCACCGGCAGGGCACGCTGATGCGCATGCCCCACAAGCAGTACAGACGTCATATTCAATGACCTCTAAGATCTTTGGATGAACCATCCAGATCCTCCTAATTATCCGATTATTTCCTTACCGATGAGCTTTATTGCTTTCTCTTTGTCCGGACCTATCGGAGAGCCAGCAACGATCTGTGTAACGCCTATGTCCAGGAGTTCATTGATCCTTGTCTTGCAGTCGTCAGGTGTACCGCAAATAGAGAACGCGTCTATCATCTGAGGGGTAACCATACCGCCCATAAGGGCACCGAAATCGCCTTTTGCAATAGCTCCTCCGATAGCTGCCTTTGAGGCTACATCAATACCGTGGCGCTGAAGAACCAGGTCTGGGGAACCGGCAACTATGAATGCAACAACTACTTTCGCAGCGTTTACTGCCTTTGCTGCATCCTTATCAATAGAGAAACATGCATAAGCTGCAACATCTACATCCTTGGGGTTGCGGCCAGCCTTCTTTGCACCAGAAGCAATCTGCTTCACGGCTTCTTCGAAGTCTCTGGGGTGAGAAGCATTGATCAATACTCCATCTGCTACCTCTCCGGCAAGTTCCAGCATCTTAGGACCCTGTGCACCCATATAGATAGGTACATTGCCTGCCTTAAATGCCATCTTTGCACCGCTGAACTTAACAGCTTCGCCACTTACGCTAACCTTCTTGCCTTCAAAGAAAGTACGCAGAGCCTGAATGCTTTCTTTTGTGGTGGTAAGAGGTTTATCCCATGAGATGCCCATTGCATCAAATGTTGCTTTATCTCCTGGGCCAAGGCCGAGAATAGCACGTCCACCTGAGATTTCGTTGATGGAGGCAATACTTGATGCGGTTACTGCTATATTTCTGGTATAGGGGTTGGTGACACCAGTACCGAGCTTTATTCGGTTGGTATTCATCGCTAATACAGCAAGAGTAGAGTATACGTCACGGTTGTTGTAATGGTCTGTAATCCATACATTGTCAAATCCCTGATCTTCAGCGAGCTTGGCATAGTATGCAATCTTGAGGACGGGGTCGTTGGGTACAAATTCTATTCCGAATGTCATTTTTATCCTCCGTGATAGAGTGTTGTTAGTTTGGTAACTATACACATTTATATATTTGTTGGTATGGCAACTGTTATTGTCCTAACAGATAAGGAATTAATTGAATACAAGAATCGTTAGCCATTATTCATTAACAATTAATCCCATGCTTGATTACGTTGAATATCTACAAAATTCAACCTTAAAAATAGAAGAATACTAAAAAGTATCACATAAACGTGAACCAATACAGATATATCAATTGAAATAAAGAATGTTACTTAAGTGGCCAGGAGGTGAGATGGGGCAAATCACTATTCTGGGGGAACAATACGGATATCCGGAAAACTGGATGCATCGTTATATTTTGATCGTGCACCAAATAGAGAACAGAGTGATACTCATGAAATGTTACGAATGTGCTAAAACCGGGAAAGAAACAGATACAGTAGCTGTTTGCATAATCTGTGGAAGAGGGGTTTGCAAGGAACATCTTGTTCGAGAAGAAACCCCTGTGTGGGAAGGAGAATACAGCATAAAGCTCAGATGTGGTATGGGAGTAGAATGCAAATTGGATGACGTTAACCGCTGGAAGAAAATAATCTGTATACCCTGCCATAAAGCCCTAAAGGAGAATTATTAGGTGATATGAATGATGAAATGTTATGACTGTATGGAAGAAGGAAAAGACACAGATGCTGTCTGCGTTTGTATCTCTTGCGGCAAGGGGCTGTGTATGGGCCATTCAAAGGAACTTGAACTCCCTGTCGCCGTGGGTACACCACCTGACCTGAAAAGGCTGCCAAATAGTCTACCACACCTTGTATGTAACTATTGTTTGAACCAGACAATAGAAGATGGATTTGATTAAACTTAAAATAACAGGAGGATGAAATATGACTCGACATAAAGAGATGCTGGAAGACAAAGAACTGATCAGATCGATGTCAGAGAAACTGGGATTCACACCGCAGATACTTGAAGTTCTTGGTGAACTTGAACCAGAGTTCCTGATGAAATACAACAGGTGTAACCACCGATTGTTGCAGGATGGAGCACTGCCTGCGAAAGTAAAGATACTCATGGCACTTGCCGTGGTGGCTTCCAAGCAGTGTGAGAGGTGTGTTGTTTCCCAAATGAAGAGCGCTCTTGAAAATGGAGCGACTAAGGAGGAAATAATGGAAACATTGGATGTTATTTCCATTACTTCCGGAGCACCTGCAGTTGCAGCATGCAGGGATGCATTAAAATTGCTGAAATAAATTTTCCATTGGAAGGTCATCCAATAGATGACCTTCTGACGAATGCTTTAATGTTGATTATTTGTTTTCTTTCTGACGGGGCATAATAATGAAATTCCGCAGGAGTTACAAGAGATTACTAACGATCCTACTGCTATTCACAGCAACAGGAATCACTCTTGCAGCTGCCCCTACCGAGCACGGAGAACTGTCCTCAGACATTTTCATAGATAATACAAAATGTGAACAATGTCATGCGATCATCCACTATCAATGGAGGGGAACTATGCATTACAATGCTTATGAAGACCCATTCTATCAAAAGGAGTTTATAGAAGCAAGTAATGATACTTCAGGCATAGTTGATACCTTCTGCTCCAGATGTCATACTCCAATAGGAATTGTATCTGGCGAAATACCACCTATAGATGGTTCCCAACTCAGTGATATAGCAAGACAGGGGGTACAATGTGACTTCTGCCATGTGATATCTGCTAGTAACGGCACAGGTAATGCACCTTTTATTGTCAGCCCTGGAAAAACAAAGTGGGGACCTTTTAATGATTCAAAGTCTGCGTATCATGAATCAGAGTATCTTGAACTGTACACTCGTTCTGAGTACTGCGGCATGTGCCACAATGTTATCCATCCACTTAATGGCCTTGTGATTGATGATACCTACACAACATGGAAGGAAGGAGCTTATGCCGAAGAAGGAGTGGTATGCCAAGACTGCCATATGACCCCTGGAATAACCCAATTCGAAGCAAACCCTGGAAGAGCAGGCTCAGGTGCAAAAAAAAGAGAACACATATCCACTCATGACATAGTTGGTGGGAATGCGTTTGTTACAAAGATATTAGGAGAAGAAAAATATAGTGAAATGGCTGTGGAAAGGCTTGAAAAAGCTGCAACTCTTTCCCTTGATGCGCCAGAGATTGCTCAAAGAGGAGAGAATGTCAGCTTGACCATCTCTATTACAAATTCAGGTGCCGGGCACAAGATACCTACCGGGGTTTCGGAAATCAGGCAAATGTGGTTAGCAGTAAACGTAAAGGATCGCAACGGAAAGGAATTATACAATACTGGTGAAATTGATGATGATGGAACTGTTGTGAACGCTACAAAAATGTACAACACAATTCTCGGTGACTCACATGGACAGAGTACCCTCAGTTTCTGGCTTGCAGAATCAATACTTGAGGACAATAGAATACCACCAAAAGGAACTGTTACCGAAAAGCATGCCTTCGAAATACCTGTTGATGTGGCATATCCGCTCAAAGTGGAAGCCACCCTAAAGTATCGCTCAGCTCCACAGGAAACTATAAACTACCTCTTCGGAGACAATGTGTATGAAGTGCCAGTTATTAACATGACAATTGTATCCTCGAGCATCTATGAAAATGAGGGAGAAGCAACGGAAGTACCCTCTACACCAGGGATTACGGCCTTGGGATCAATAACTTTCGTCATATGTGCAGCATACTGCATTCGCAGAAGAAAAATCTGATATAATATATTCCCGTACTCTTAAAACCCTGTACGTACCTCATAAAATGCATAAAAAGGAGATTATGAAAATGCCAGCAAAAGTAGACCCTAGTAAGTGCGAAGGAATCGGAGCATGTAAAGAATCATGTCCTACAGCAGTTTTTGAGTTGGAGGACGATGGAAAAGGAAATCTCAAATCAGTCGTTGCACGTCCGGATGACTGCATTGAATGTGGATTATGTGTAGATGCATGTCCCATGGAAGCAATAACCATCGAATGAACGTTGAATGAACACTAAACATAATGGAGTGTCTTGATGACAGGTGATGAAACTATAAGATTACTTGGCATCTCTGGAAGCCCGCGAAAGAAAGCCACCGATTATATTGTAAATGAGGCACTGAGATATGCCCAAGAGAAATTTGATGTGGAAACAGATTATTTCTCTGCCAGTGGAAAAGATCTAAAGTTCTGTATTCACTGCGACTATTGTGTTCGCAAGCAACAGGGATGCATCCATAAAGACGATATCGTTGGACTTTATGATAAAATGCTGTGGGCTGATGCCTGGATAATTGGCACTCCGGTGTATCAGGGTACTTTGAGTGCCCAAACAAAAACTATTATGGACAGATGCAGGGCAGTTGTGGCACGAGATCCAAAAGCTTTCCTAAATAAGGTAGGAGCTGCCACTGCTGTGGGCGGAGACAGGATAGGAGGACAAGAACCTGCCATCCAGAGCATACTGAATTTCTATGTGATCAGCGAGATGCTACCTATTGCAGGCGGATCTTTTGGTTCTAATCTGGGAGGAACGTTCTGGTCCCATGATAAAGGTGCAGAAGGCGCAGCTGAGGATGCAGAGGGCATAAAAAGCCTTCACCGTACAGTAAATAAATTAATAAAGGCTGCTCAATTGATAAAAAAAGCTCAACAGGAAGGAAGGAATCTTGAAGTTTGAAGGACAGATCCTCGAGATCATAAAACGAACACATGATGCAAAGAGCTTCAGATTTCCACGACCTGAAGGCTTTGATTACAAACCTGGTCAGTACATACTTGTTAGCCTCACTGTAGAAGGTAGCGTGGTTACAAAGCCATTGAGTCTTTCCAGCAGCCCTAGCGAGAAAGACCATATAGAATTCACCAAAAAACTCACAGGTCATCCATTTTCAAATGTGCTTGATAATATGAATATTGGAGATAGTGCTGTGATCAGCGGGCCTTTCGGGAAGATGACCTTTGAAGGCGAGCATGAAAAGATAGTATTGTTAAGTGGTGGAATAGGCATTACGCCTATGATCAGTATATGCAAATACTGTACTGATATGCATCTTGATGCTAACATTGTGCTGATCTACAGCAACAGGGCAGAAAACGACCTGGTCTTCAGGAAAGAACTTGATGAGATGATGCACAGCAATAACAATTTAAAAATAGTGTATACCCTAACCCGTGCATCGGAAAGCTGGATAGGTCACAGGGAACGTATCTCAGAAAGTATAATTATTAATGAAGTTCCGGATTACAGGAGAAGGCGTTTTTACATATGCGGCCCACCTGAGATGGTACATTCCATGGAAGAAACGTTGGCCTCAATGAATATTCAAAAGGAAATGATCAAAAAAGAATTACTTACAGGCTACTGATAACTTGAGGGATTGTATGAAAAGGATAGCATGGGGAATAACAGGTTCTGGAGATCTGATCAAGGAAACATATAATGTAATGGTGGACATAAAGAAAAAGACAAATGTAGATTTCATGGTGTTCCTCTCCAAGGAAGGAGAAACGGTTATGAAATGGTATCGGATGTGGGAGGATATACAGCACGACTTCCCGAATTTTAAGACGGATGCTGGACCAAATTCACCATTCATTGCCGGACCTCTGCAGCTTGGACATTATGACATGCTCATAATCGCCCCTGCCACAGCCAACACTGTGGCCAAGATCGTGCATGGAATTGCAGATAACCTTGTAACAAATTCAGTTGCGCAGACTGCAAAAGGTGACACGCCGATCTATATCCTTCCGGTGGACAGAAAGAAGGGAACGGTGACCACTTATTCTCCAAAAGGTAAGGAAATGAAACTCAAAATGCGAGATATTGATGTTGAAAACACACAGAAACTATCTACGATGGAGAACATAACGGTACTTGAAAGCCCTGATGATCTATACAGGATAATAGGCATTTCAAAAAAGTAAGGCATCACATAAAAGTGAAGCCTTCCCTTATGTAAAGCTCACATAGTGTATTTTGATGCCCCAGCATATTTTTGGCTCTGAAAACAGAATAAGCTGCGATAATACTATCTAGGGCATCACCATCAGCGTTCTGCAAAGCCTTGTCTCTTATGCCTGTGGACAGGTCCACTGCTTTTTTTTCAAGATAGTCAAGAATATGCCCTCTATTTGCCTTTTCCTTTGATCCTTTTCCTTTATATGGAATATATAGCCCTTCTTTTTTCAGAGTAGAAGCGGGGCATATCTCCATAAGCCATGGAACATCTGCCTTCAAAGGTTGCAGCGGCAATATACTCGCAGCATCTGAGATCACAAGAGGTCTTATGATGTCCATTATACCAAAATAGGTCTGCCTGTACAATCTTAGATTATACACACAAAAAGGAGCCTTTACTTCTTTGTCAGTTAATCTTTTGAACTCTACATTTGCGGAAAGTTTACGGTTGAGATCCCTGAATTCATATTCATTGGCATAGAGTTGTGGAAAATCCCGAATAAACTCATCCCAACTAAGACCTTTCATCAGCTGAACAGGAATTCCAAATGGAAAATCCATACCAAAGATAGAACTTTTAGTGGAAAGTATGAGATCAAGCAGGGCATGAAGACAATCTACCCTGCTCATTTTAGATGAAGTTATTTCACTGAGAGGATAACACTCCAAAATACACAATCTTGTGCCAGACACTTCTGCGTGGCTGACCCATATTTTATTACAGGCAGTCTTTGCACCGCTGAAATCTACACCAAAGATCCCGCGATGGCCAGATGCCGCCAAGGTCATATTTTTAGTTTTCCCTCGTACCCGCAATGAATTCAAGGGTCATGTTGTAGGCTTCATCATCAGTGAATTGCTTAGGGGGATGCTTCATGAAATACGCGGATGGAGAATAAAGTATACCGCCAATACCTCTGTCCAGCGCAAGTCTGCAACACCTTACGGCATCGATGACAACACCAGCAGAGTTAGGAGAATCCTCCACCGATAGGCGCAACTCAATGTTCATTGGCACATCGCCGAAAAGTTTCCCCTCCATCCTGAGGAAACATACTTTATTATCGTTCTGCCATGGCACATAATCGCTTGGACCTACGTGGATATTATCATCGTCCAGGCGCTCTCCTACTACGGACTGCACGGCTTCTGTCTTGGATTCTTTCTTGGAAGCAAGCCTGCTGCGATTAAGCATATTAAGGAAATCAGTGTTGCCGCCAGTATTCAACTGATACGTCCGCTCAAGTTTGACACCTCTTTTACGGAAAAGGTCAACAAGCATGCGATGAGTAATAGTGGCACCAAGCTGCGCTTTGATGTCATCCCCAATGATTGGAATACCTTTTTCAGCGAATTTCGCTGCCCACTCTGGTCTGCTTGCAATGAAGACCGGCATGTTGTTTATGAAAGCCGCACCTGCCTCCAGAGCACATTCAGCATAGAACTGCGTGGCCAGTTCAGAACCCACTGGCATGTAATTCAAAAGGATCTCAGCACCTGAATCCTTCAGTTCCTTTACTACATCTTCCTTTTCAGATTCAGGTTCTGCCGAGACTATGAACCTGCGGGAATCAGCATAAGCTGCCATATGTTCTGAAACACCGTCAAGTACCTTTCCCATCTTTACAGTGACACCCTTCCTAGGAACATCACTGCAGAACACTGCTGTACAATTGGGTAGTGCAAAGATAGCTTCTGATACGTCCTTTCCGACTTTTCGGACATCTATATCAAAGGCAGCTACCACTTCGATATCAAATGGTCTGTAACCACCCAGATCCCAGTGCATAAGCCCTATGGCATCCTTTGAAGATTTATCTTTATAATAATCAATACCTTGAATGAGTGAACTGGCACAGTTACCAACACCGGCAATAGCTATCTTTATTTTGCCCATTAGATTACCTCATGATCAAAATAACTGAAGAATAATGAATTCGCACGTAAATTTAAACTTCATAATGGAAGCAGGTCAATAAAAAGTTTTCTAAACCAAATATTCACTGATTGCCTTTTTATCAAAATTAAGCAGGCTTATATTAAGTGGTGCACATATATTCGAAAGTTATATAATTTTATAGACTCTACTTACAAAGTGGGAAGATTTTTGCACATTGGTTTTGGCCATGATGCTTATGGGATTATAGTAGATGGAGATGAGTTACAATGAAAGATGTATTACACGAGATCTCTGAGGAACTTGACCAATTGAATACATTGGAAGAGGCTATTGATGTGGCCATCAAGCTTGAAGAGGATGGTCGAGTATATTACCTTAAAAAATCAGAATCAATGCAGAACCCGGCTGCTCGTGAGCTGTATACATTCCTTGCCGGTGAAGAGAAAAAGCATGCGGAGATGCTGAGAAAGTTCAGAAATGGGGACAAGACAGCTGCACACGTGGAACACCATTTTCCAGATTTTACTCCTTCTTTAACACAGGAGTTCTCTGACAAGAAGCTCGAAGAGATAGGTATTCTGCTTGCTGCTTTGCGCTTTGAGTACAAGAGCGAGTATTTTTATATGGAACTTGGAAGAAGGGCAACAAAGCCTGAACAAAAAGAGTTCTTTGACAAGATAGCTGCAGCTGAAAGGGGACATTATAGACTTATAGATGAAATGCTGCAGACTGCTACAGAGTTCAGGATGCAAACATAAAGGAGAGATAGAAGTGGGAAATGAGATACAACCTGTAAAGATATCCGAAGGTATTTACTGGGTAGGTGTTGTAGACTGGAACCTGCGGGATTTCCATGGATATGAGACACCAAAGGGTGGAACCTACAACTCGTACCTGATAATAGATGAAAAGATCACTCTTATAGACACTGTCAAAGCACCATTCTTTGAAGAGATGATCGGAAGAATTTCACAGATAATCGACCCTGCTAAAATAGACTATATTGTATCTAACCATGTGGAAATGGATCATTCCAGTTCCCTGCCAGCTATGATGGAAGTGGCTCCCAAGGCTAAAATATTTTGTTCGGCTAAAGGCAAAAAGGGCCTGTTTGAACATTATCGTGAAATGGGATTTGAAAACTGGGATCTACAGGTTGTACAGACCGGAGATGAGATCAGCATCGGGAAAAAGACTCTGCAATTCATAGAAGTAGTGATGCTGCACTGGCCAGACAGCATGCATACGTACCTGAAAGAAGACAGGATACTCTTCTCCAATGATGCGTTCGGTCAACACATAGCTACCTCTGAAAGGTTCGAGGACCAGGTAGAAGGCGTGATGGAAGACGCAGAAATATACTATGCCAACATTCTCATGCCTTTTGGTAAGCAGGTACTCGTTTATGCTGAAAAGGTCAAGCAAATGGGACTTAAGTTCGATATTATAGCTCCTGCGCACGGTGTAATCTGGAGAAAGGAACCTGAAAGGATAATCGAAGCTTATGTAAAATGGGCTAATGCTGAGGCAAAACAATCGGTACTCATAATTTATGACACCATGTGGAATAGCACTGAAATAATGGCAAAGGAGATCCTTTACGGCATTGAATCTGCAGGAGTTGATGTAAAACTAAGGAACCTTCGCAAGAATGACTGGAGCAAAATAGTCAAGGAACTGATGGATGCATCAATAGTGGCCATTGGTTCCCCTACACTGAACAATGGAATGTTCTTCACAATTGCAGGATTCCTCAGCTATATGAAAGGACTACGGCCAAAAGGCAAAAAGTTCTTTGTTTTCGGATCTTACGGCTGGGGCGGCGGTGCTGTGAAGGGAATTGAAAAGGAGCTTACCGAATCAGGTTTTGAGATCGTGGAGCCTGGTTTCCAGGTTAACTTCAGGCCTTTTGAAGAAGATCGTGCAAAATGCAGAGAAATAGGCAGCAGACTTGCTTCTCTGGCAAAGAAATAAATTATAGGAGAAAAGAATAGGAATAAGGAGGAATAACGTGCAATTTAACAACGACCTGGAAGAAGAATTCTATAATAAATCAAAGAAAAATGCTATGGAAACCGGATACAGGCTGAATCCCGATTATGATGTGATCACTACAGCCGTAAAAGGTATAGCTAACAATAAAAAACAATATGGAGAATGGTATTGTTTCTGTCAGAAGAGGACCGGGGATAAAGAAGTTGACAAGAAGATCATCTGCCCATGTGTAGCGAGAAACAAAGATGTAGAGACTCGTGGATCCTGCAGATGTGGATTGTATATTAAATAATACAATATCCTGTATCCTTGTAAAGGATATACTTACTTTTTTAAAGACCTGCTTTTTTGCAGAGATGCATAAAACTGTTGGCAAGAGTGCTTTCTGCAGGGTCATTCTATAACTACTGACTAGCACGTTTCCACAAATGCATAAATAGTACTTAGTTAAATCTTTATTGTGGTATCAATGGGGGCACTGGGAATGAAAACAAATGCTGAAAAAGATATAGGCACTATAGAGAAAGAGTTGAGCAAGGAAGAATTGTTACACGTTATGGAAAAAGACAAGGATGCATTCGAAAAACTGACAGTTCTGGAGTCCATCATCAATAACAGTCCATTCATTGCTCTTTCCAGGGATGCTTCAAAGGATTTTTCAGTTGTGTTCATTTCTGAAAACATCTCACAATTTGGCTACAAAGCAGAAGATTTCATGTCTAAGATATCATACAATGATATTATACAGCCAGATGAACGTGAATATGTGAAGCTGGAACTAATGGAAAACTGCAGAGAGGGTAGCAAATATATCACATTGAAATACAGGATCATGACGAAAAAAGGGGAGGAAAGGCCCGTTGAGGAGAGGATATTCATACAGCATGGCCCTCAAGGAAATCCCATGTACCTACAAAGCATTATATTCGAAACACATGCAAAAAGTAATGTCTGACATGTTCACAATATAAGGCAGGCAATGAAATGAAAAGAGCATTTGCCATAGGTGAAACATTTTATGATATAACATTTCGGGAAAAAAGGCCTATCTCTGCAAACCCTGGCGGTGCAATGCTCAATACTGCCGTTTCTCTTGCAAGATGCGGAATAGATGCAAACCTGATTACCGAATTCTCTACTGATCATTTAGGTGATATGGTAAATGAATTCCTCAAATTCAATGGTGTGAATACTGAAAACATATATAGATACAAGGAGGGAGAAATGCCCCTTGCACTTGCTTTTCTGGACGAGAGAAATGATGCAAAATATGTTTTTTACGAAACTTATCCTCCTGAAAGATTACAGATAGCAACTCCTGCTTTTAGAAATGAGGATATCGTACTTTTTGGTTCTCTGATGGCGGTATCGGAGCAAGCAAGAGAAAAACTTTTGGAGATACTAAAAGCTGCGAAAGATGCAGGAGCTATCCTGATATATGATCCAAACCTGCGGGAATCGCTTCTAAATCGTATTGAAAGTGTAAGGAGCATGGTAAAGGAAAACATATCACTGGCACATGTAGTCCGGGGTTCACATAGGGATTTTGAGATAGCTTTTGGGAAAGATGATGCCGAACAAGTGTATGAACATGTAAAAGAATGTGGTTGCAACTGCTTGATATATACGAAAAATGACAGGGGAGTCTGGCTGAGAACAGACAAATGCCAAAAATATCACCCCGTACCACCTGTAAAAGTTGTTAGTACTATAGGAGCCGGAGACAGTTTTAATGCTGGCCTGATCTATAGTATGCTCACCTTGAATGATGAGAACTTTTTTACCAAAAGGAATAATAAAAATAGTTGGGAAAATATAATTTCCACTGCAATAAGCTTCGCTACGCATGTATGTACACATACTGAGAACTATATCTCAAAGGATTTTGCATCTTTATTGAAGTAGGAGAATGGTATGAGAACTGAAGAAGCCCTTTTGAAACTGGAAAGCTCCCCAAGAGGGTTAGCAAACGAAGAAGCTAAGAAAAGGATTGAGATGTATGGACCTAACCAGCTTGAAGAAAAGAACAGAGTAACTCCTTTTAAGGTTTTTATCAGACAGTTTGCGAATGTAATAGTATGGGTACTGGCTGCCGCTGCGATCATAGCTCTGGTGGCTGACGAAGTTATCAATTTCTGGGCGATAATCGGCATCATTCTTTTTGTAATACTGATGGGATTCCTGCAGGAATACAGAGCAGAAAAGGCTATGGAAGCCCTTAAGAAGTTCGTGCAGCCCATCATAAGAGTGCGCAGGGAAGGAACACTAAAGGAAATACCCTCAAAGGATGTCGTTCCGGGAGACATACTTGTACTGGAAAGCGGAGATATGATACCTGCAGATGCTCTTGTGATCGAAATGATCGGGCTGCGGGTAGAAGAGGCCGCACTGACCGGAGAAAGCGTACCTGTGAACAAAGAAAAGGACGAGATGATCTTTGCAGGCACACAGATAGTACACGGCAAATGCAGCGCCCTTGTGGTCTCCACTGGTATGAAGACAAAACTCGGAGAAATAGCCGGGCTGGTACAGCAGGAAGAGGAAACAACTCCTCTGCAGGAGAAGATCACAAAACTTGCACGTACCCTTGCTGCTATAGCACTTATTGCATCCCTAGTCACTCTGGCTACTGGCCTATTTAAAGGAGCGCCTGTGACAGATATGCTTTTGATAGCCATCGCTCTTGCCGTGGCAGCAGTGCCTGAAGGTTTACCCCTCACTATGACCATTACTCTTGCCAATGGGATGCGGCACATGGCTCAGCATAATGCTATCGTAAGAAAAATGCTGGGTGTGGAAACGCTGGGTTCTACCACTGTGATCTGTACTGATAAGACAGGTACCCTTACCCGCAACGAGATGACCGTAAGGAAGATCGTGCTGCCCGGTTCAGAACTGGATGTTACCGGGATGGGATATGAGCCGATAGGGGAACTGCTCAACGGTAACACTCCTGTTAATATTGAAAATGAGAAAGGTCTGGAAATGTTGCTGAGAGCTGGGGCCTTATGCAACAATGCTGCGCTGGAAGAATCGAATAACGAATGGAAGGGTATCGGGGACCCTACGGAAATAGCTTTGGTAGTGGCTGCAGCTAAAGCCGGGATATGGAAAAGAAAACTGGATGAAGAGCTGCCAAGATTGCAGGAAGTGATCTTCACATCCGAAAGGAAGATGATGAGCACCTTGCACAATATACAAGAACAGGAGATGACTTTTACAAAAGGTGCTCCCGAAATGGTGCTTGAAAGGTGCACACGCATATATGACCCTTCGGGTGTGCGGGCTCTCACAGAACATGACAGAGAGGAAATGCTTGAGAAAAACCATGAGCTTGCACAGAAAACGTATCGTGTGCTCGCTTTGGCGTACAGGCCCCTGAGTGAAAAGGGTGATGAACTGGAGAAAGACATGATATTCCTGGGACTTGTAGCTATGCTGGACCCACCGCGAGAGGAAGCAAAAAAAGCTATTGAAACCTGCCATAGAGCGGGAATCAAGGTAGTCATGATCACAGGAGATAATCAGGAAACTGCAAAAGCTATTGCCATGGAGATCGGCCTATCTGATGGAATCGTACCTTTGGACAGTATCACTGATGGAAAGATCAGACGCGTTTTAGAAGATGGAGCTATCACTGGCAGTGAACTGGATGAACTTAACGATGAAGAATTCAGTAGCTTAGTGGAGAAAGTAAATATATATGCAAGGGCTCGGCCTGAACAAAAGCTTCGGATAGTCAAAGCCTTGCAGGATAGAGGACATGTTGTAGCGATGACAGGAGATGGTGTTAATGATGCACCTGCCCTTAGAAAAGCTGATATCGGCATCTCAATGGGCATCAAAGGCACGGATGTGTCACGAGAGGCCAGTGTGATGGTGCTGCAGGATGACAATTTTGCAACCATCGTAGAAGCTGTTAAAATGGGCAGGGGTATTTACGCTAACATAGAGAAGTTTACCACATACCTTGTTTCCCGCAACTTTACAGAGATGATGCTGATTATAATTACAGTAGCACTTCTGGGATTCGAGTACATACCTTTGCTAGCCCTGCAGATCCTTTTCATTAATATGTTCAATGAAGTGGTTCCGGCTATCTCTCTGGGTCTAGACCCAGTGAGAGACAATATAATGGATAAGAGACCCCGTGATCCGAAGGAAGAGATATTGGGAAGGAAGAACCTGGTCCTGGTGATCAGCACAGCACTCACTATGAGCATTGTTTCCTTCGTGGTATTTCTACTTGCAGATCCCTTTACTGACGTGCAGAAGGCAAGAACTCTCACTTTCGTCACTATAGTTACCATGGCTCTATTCGTACCCAACGCCTTCAGGTCCCTTGAGGAGTCTGCCATCAAAATGAGATTATTCTCCAACAGACCGATGCTGATAGGAATGCTTATCACTTCCCTGCTGATCCTGAGTGTTGTGTATATCCCTCTGTTCCAGCTGGTGTTCGAACTAACACCTTTGACAATTATGGAATGGACGCTGCCAATTGGTGCTGCTTTCTCCACTCTCCTTATTGTAGAGGGAATCAAGTTTGTAGTAAGGAGAAAAGGAAAGAGTGCAGATGGAACAAAGGCTTAAGGCTCAAGAAAATTTAAAAAACTCGAAGAAAAGATGATCAAGGGTTTACAGGAATATGATATCCAAGAACACAGACGGAAAGATCCGTTTTTCAGTTTTTAAGGAGCATGTGAAGCACTTAGATCCCTGTATAATCCAGGACATCTTTTATGGTTGGTTATGCACATTTATAGGATGTCTTCGCAGCAGGGTGTTGTTGGTAGCTTCACACCCGACTCCTTGTTTTAAACAAACTGCCCAACATATTTGAATCTTTCTAAATTATTCCAGAAGATATACGACTGGCTGCATCCTTAAAACAAAATGACGTAAAAAGATTATTAATATATCACGACATCATCCAAAGACAATGAATGGAAAAGAAAAACTGCTAGAGCCTGAACCTTATATCCTTCCTGACACGATCATGCAGAAAGTCCATGCGACCATGCAGGAAAACGTAACCGGCCTGGTGGAACTGTTCAAAGTGCTATCGGATCCTGTAAGGATACATATTCTGAAAGCACTGGAAGTACAACAGCTCTGCGTATGCGTGCTTGTGGAAATCACAGATTATAAACACTCTGCATTGTCATATCATCTAAAGCTTCTGAAAGAAGCAGGACTCGTGGATTCCACGAGAAACAAAAACTTCCAGATCTACTATCTCACAGATCTGGGAAAAAACCTGCTTAAAGCTATTGAAAGAACTTTTAATCAATGACCTTCTGTGGGCTGCGCAGTATTAAGCTTTACATACTTCACACCCTTAAGGGACATCAGCTTCTCAGCTATTGTCTTGACCTCTTGACCTTCTCCATCCAGGATTATAACTTCAAGGCAGTTATCATGGTCCAGATGAATATGTATCGAGGTCTTGATCAGAGAAGAATGGTCATGCTGTATCTCAGTAAGAGAGTTTGCCAATCCACGCTTCGTGTGGTCGTAGATCAAAGTGATAGTAGCAACACGCCTACCCTTAACATCGCTCATCCATTCGTAATGAGTAATGTAGCTTCTGATGGCATCCCGTATACCCTCAGAACGGGAAGAATATCCTCTTTGCTCGATTATGCCGTCGAATTTCGTAAGAAGATTCTCTGGCAGCGAAACACCAATTCTCATTAATTCTTGTTCCATAAGATCACCCTGTAAGTAAAAGATATGAACTATCAATGAAAGTAAAGGCTAATAACATTTTGTATGTCTCAATGATAGGTTTATTAAGATAAATAGTACTTATATGGGAAAATACAATAGAAGAACATTTCCATAGAGGGACACGATGAAAGGCGAACAATTATACTCCGGAAAAGCAAAAACAATATACAGGACAGAAGACCCTTCAAAATTAATATCCGAATTCAGGGACAGTCTTACTGCTTTTGACGGGAAGAAGAAGAGTGAAGCTTCAAAGAAAGGATATTACAACGCTCAGATTTCAAAAAAGCTCTTCGAGCTGCTGGAAAGCAAGGGTATCAAGACCCATTATGTGAAGATGCTTTCGGATACTGAGATGCTTGTGGAGGCCGTAGATATCATAAAGATAGAGGTCATACCCCGCAATATCGCTGCTGGATCCATCACACGTAAATACCCTATAAAAGAAGGTACAGTGTTCAAAAAGCCTATCATCGTCATGGACTACAAGAGCGATGAGCATGGAGACCCTATGCTTAACGAAGACATTGCAGTGGCCCTGGATGTAGCCACATATGAAGAAATAGCTACTATCCGCCAGCTTGCCCTGCAGGTCAATGAGATACTCAAGAAGTATCTTGATGAACGCGGCATAGTTCTGCCTGACTTCAAACTGGAGTTCGGAAGAAAAGATGGACAAATTTTGGTAGCCGATGAAATATCCTGTGATACTTGCCGCTTCTGGGACAAGGAAACTGGAAAATCAATGGATAAAGATATCTTCCGCTTTGATAAGGGAGATCTGACAAAAGCATACGAAGAAGTAGCAAAACGTATAGCTCCTGAGATATTCCAATGAGCCTGTAAAGGAGGTAGCATCATGAAAAGATATGATGTTATAGTTGTTGGCGCGGGCGTTACAGGACTACTCTCAGCTTTGGTCCTTGCAAAGCACGGGAAAAAAGTACTGATACTGGAAAAAAGCAAACATGTAGGTGGTAACTGCAATAGTTATGTGGTTGACGGTTTCCAGGTAGACACTGGACCTCATGCCATCACACACCTTATAGAAGGTCCTCTAAAAAGGCTAATGGACAGCTACTTTGACTATATACCTGTCTTTGAGGACTATGGAAACTATTTTGTCCGAACGGACAAACGGCTTGTGAAAGTGCCTTCCAATATCAAGGAGTTTGTGACATTTGATGTACTGCCCAGGATGGATAGGCTGGCACTTAGCCAGGCTGTTACCAAAGCCCTTACATATACAACCTTTGGCATGGACCTCTCCAAGCAATCGGTATATGAATTCCTTCCCAAGAACCTCTCAAAGGATACATATGATTTTGCTGATACCATCTCTTATTTCCTTTCCGGCAAGGATATGAAACACACATCAGCAAAGAGAGTACTTGAAGGAAGTGCATTTGTGCGGGATAGTGTAACACCTGAGCAGTTAGAGGAAATCCTGAAAACAGACGAAAAGAATGGTCATGAGGAAAAAGTACTGCAGAACCTTATTCCCTTGAACCTCCATACCTCCCTGCAAACCCGCCTGAACAAAGTATCAAGCCCCCTTACAACCCTAGGCAGGCTTGCTACTAACAAGGTCAACTATTCTCAGGGATACCCACGTAAGGGCCTAAAATCACTCCTTAATGCTATACTGTACTCTCTGCCAAAGACAGTTGAGATTATGGTAGAAAACCCTGTGCATAAGATCCTTGTAGAGGAAGGAGTGGTAAAAGGAGTAGTAGCAGACGACACATATCTTGCCGATATGGTGGTCCACACGGGTTTTGCAAAGGACTTGCCACGACTTGTGGAAGAACTGCCATCTTTTTATGTAAAGGAACTTGATGGAATAGCGCAGACAAAAAGTCTTACGATCTGGATTGGGCTGGATGCCACAATGGAAGCTTTCAATTACATCGGCTCTGAGATTTGGTTTAAGGAAAAAGCCTACTGGGCAATGCCCATTAGCAACTACGATTCATCCCTTGCACCTGAGGGAAAACAGTTGGTCGGGTTCAGTTTTATAATGGACCCTGAAAAGGACAATAGCTCAGAGATCAAAAAGGCCTATGAAACAATATATAATGCAGTCCCTGGTGTTGAAGAACATGCTGAGATGAAGCACGAACAGATCATCATTCCTGAAAAAGCTGCAGTTACCATTGACGGGAATTTTGCAGATATAAGGACACCGATTAAGAATCTATACGTAGCAGGAACAGATACTGATCGGCGCAGCATGGGTATCACAAGGGCTGCTTATTCTGTCATAGAAATGCTGCGCGTATTGAACACGGATGGTAACCTGCATAGGAGAGGAGGAAAAAACTCATCTCCTTAATACCATGGTCCGTAACCTATCGGCAGCACTCTCGGTGCGGTCGGCGATCCGTCCTATGTTTTTGGTAAGCTCCACAAAGAAATAAACGCCTCCACCATCCAGTAATTCTTCTTTTTCAAATATAGTTTTCATCAATTGCTTTTCCATGAGGTCTACCTGATGTTCCATTTCCTCAACCTTGCTGACAAGCTCCAGAGTTTCTTCCACATCCTTCTTTCCAAAAGAGGATTCAAGAAGCTCACTCAAAGTGTCCACAAGAAGCTCATACATTTCAACTGTTGCCAGAGTCCTGGACATAAGTTCACGGAACCCATCCTCAAGCTCTTTGGGCACATGGCAATCCCGCAGAGTAAGCCAGTAAGCAGCATCCTGGCATTCGTCACAAATAGAGTCCTGTGGTTTGAGAAAATTAAGCAGGTCATCCGCATGGACGGGAAGCATTATAGAAGAAGATAGCTCCGCCCTTATAGTCTGTTTAATGATATCCGCTTCATGCTCAAGGGTGTCTACATCGTTGTTGAGCCTCAACACTGTGGGCATATCACAGGCAAAATAAGCAGAAAGCTCCTCATTCAACTTCCTAACAGCATCTCCTCCTTTGGTGGCATGCACATGCAGAGGCCTAAAAGGAGATTTTGCAAAAATGCTTAGCACTGAGCGTATATATTCCCTCTTTGTCAAATACCTATCCCCATAAGTCCTGTAAAGATTAAAGCTGATGTCAACGCTGCCACAGGCACCGTAATTATCCAGGATAATGCTATCTTTCCGATTACACTTAAATCAACCGCTGCAAGACCGCCTGCAAGACCTACACCAATTACAGATCCAACAAGTGTATGAGTAGTTGAAATCGGCAGAGAACTATAACTATGCAGCACAACCACCGAAGCAGTGGCAAATTCTGCGCAGAAGCCCCTTGTTGGAGTAAGTTCAGTGATCTTAGTACCAATTGTCTGTATTACTTTATAACCCCATGTCGCAAGTCCCAATACCATTCCAAAACCACCAATAACCATAACCCACGTGGGTATTTGGGCGCTATCCAGTCCTAGCACATTAAGTCCTGCGTATAAAGGACCTATAGAATTCGCAACATCATTAGAACCATGAGCGAATGCCATATAACATGCTGTCATGGTCTGAAGGATTATGAACTTCTTTTCAATAGCAAAAGTATCATTAGTACGGTGGAGGATGAAATGAGACACCAGCATGAAGAGGATATATGCAAAAAGAGCACCAAGCAAAGGTGAAATTAACCAGCTTGCGATGATCTTGATCAGAACTGACCAGTGGATATCACTGTAAGGGATTATTCCATGATATGCTGAAACTAATCCGAAACCAAGGACAGCCCCTACAATTGAATGTGTGGTAGAGACAGGTAGATTGTAGAATGTGGTCAATGTAACCCAGAAACCTGCAGCCAGAATTGCCGCAAGCATACCGACAATAACAAGATGAGAATCAATCATTGTAATGTTATCTAATGGAACTATACCATTTGCAATAGTCGAAACAACTCGTTTGCCGAAAAATATAGCACCACAGAATTCGAATACTGCTGCAACCAGGATTACCTGCTTAAGGGAAAGAGCACCGCTACCCACTGAAGTTCCCATAGCATTAGCAAGATCATTGGCCCCTATATTCCAGGCCATATATAATGCCGCAGCTAGCAGGGCAATCACAAAGGGATTAAAAATATCCATTTACCATTATCCTCCTATTAACTACGTGGACAATTTAGTAAGATATAGATAAATGTAGGTACAATATTCTATATATTAATATATAGCCATATAGATTTAGAGGAAAGAATCAAGGGTTAGCTGGCATTTCAACTCAGTGATCAGACTTGCTTTTGGCTTCCACGATCCAATCGGAGTATTGAGCCTTGAAGACATATCCAATAGAGCTGAATCAATGTTCTCAAACTTCTGTGGAGGATTCTGCAAAGCCTTACGGGCAGCTTCCCTTACAACCCATACACCTAAAGGAGCCCAGTAATCAGGCCTTATTTCCCTCACCATAAATACAGCTGCCTGCCTCCTGATACCATCCAGATATTCCAAAGCTCCAAGACGTGCTGCATAATAACCGCCTGCAAGGTTGGAATATCTTTTTTTGCCATTCGTACCTTCTCTGTCGGCATCTACCCATGTGGAATCGCCTGACCATACAGCCTGAGGCATCCATATCTCAATAAGTTCATAGGAAAATGCACGTGGTATGAGGAGGATTTCAAAATGATTGCCAAAAGCCCCTCCACTAAAGAGCATTATATCACTGATCTGAGGAAAATCACGCACTTTCTGCAATACTTTCTTACCTAACATGTCATCTACTGCGGTTATAGACCAACGAGTAGGCACTAGCTTGCGCTCTTTTCCAAGCAGACCTATGGAAAGAAGACGAGTAATATGTTCCTGAGAGATTTTTGATGAAATGAGCTCTGAAACCGCATCTTTTGCCAGAGCATCGTCGTCGTAGACCAGATAATCGACCTTTTTTGGGACATTTGGATTCTCGGTTATATCAAGATCCCTTAGATCGCCTGATGGCCCCATGGGAGTGAGCACACTATCGAACTTCAATTTATTGCTGAGAGGCTTATTGAACCAGGCTTCAGTATCCACAGGAGTCATGGAGAGAGCCAATTCCTGAGATTTAAGAAGCAGAGGGTCCCTTGGATCGGCAGCATCCTTTACGTTCATACGGGCACCTGCTCTCACAAGCCTGGAACGTGCTGAAATGATCTGACCAATATCCATGCTGAGCAGCTTCTTTGGGTCCTCTAGCAAGGAAGATTCATCAGCCCCTATATCAGGAGGTACCATGGGACCCGACATAACAGAAGGATAATCGTGCCTGCCTATGAAAACTGCCGGAGGAGAAGCACCAAAAATTGAAGTTGCTCCTTTACTGGCTGTGACAGATGATTCTATAGAGCGGAACTTTTCTAGTATAGGACATGCAGGACGCCCACAAAAACCTCTGCCCTTGCATTGAACACACTGACTATGACTCAAGTCTGCTCTTTATCCCCACATATAATACATGATCCTGCTTCAGGTACGTTCTTATAGAACCAGCCTGACTTCTGCACGAACTTGCAAATATTGCACATCCCCTGGACTTGGTCTTTTTGATCCATGCCTTTGAGAAGCCTGGCAGAGAACTTTCTCACTTCCACACGGACCTCATTAGGAAAATCAACTTCAGCGCCCCTTTTCTCACTCATGTATTGTGAAACAGCAGCTCTGGAAAGGCAGAGGATGTCAGCGATCTCCTGCTGGGTACACCTATGTTCAGAGAACATCACACGTGCTATTTCCGCACGTATCGCCGGAAGAACTTTCTGTACCATTATTTCGCATGTTGTTTTCAAAAGATCGATCTCCAGAATCAAACCTTATGTTTTTTCTGATAATCTTCAATAGCCACCTTTAAAGTATCCGGAGCAAAATTGGAGCAATCCATCTTGCCTGGGGGAAGACCACCTAGCGCATCAGCGACCTCTTCCTTTGTGAGACGCATAGCCTCTTCTATGGTCCTGCCTTTTGCCATTTGAGTTACCATACTTGAAGTAGCGATAGCTGCTGCACAACCAAATGTTTTGAACTTCACATCCTCCAGTACACCATCCTTGACCTTGATATAGATGGTTATAACATCACCATCAGCCGGGTTTCCCAGTTGACCTACGCCATCTGCATCCTCAATAACACCTACGTTCTTAGGATTTGTGAATTCTTCGAGAAGTTTTCTGCTGTACATTATACATCCTCCTCAAAAGGAGATATCTGGCGCAACTTCATGACTGCTTCTTCCAGAAGATTAACTACATGATCAATTTCTTCCATGGTATTCTCCCGTCCCAGAGTGAACCTCAAAGAACCATGAATGTAATCAACACCTAGATCAATAGCTGTAAGAACATGAGATGCTTTTTGGGATGTTGAGGAACAGGCCGAACCAGTGGAAACAGCAACACCGTTCATATCCAGAAGCATAAGCAAAGATTCACCTTCCACATGCCTGAAACTCATATTCACATTGTTTGGAAGACGCTTTTTTTCGTGACCATTAAGCATTACATGCGCGATCTTGTTGCGTATCTTTTCTATCATCGAATCACGCAGATGTTGCATGTGCATAGAATCCTCTTTCAATTGTTCTTTGGCAATGGACATGGCCTTTGCAAAACCCACAATACCCGGAATATTCTCAGTACCCGGGCGAAGCCCACGTTCATGCCCACCGCCCTGCACAAGAGGCCGGATATTAACACCACTGCGCACGTACAGAGCACCCACCCCTTTCGGACCATGTAGCTTGTGGGAAGAAATGGACAACATGTCCACACCCAATTCATTGACATCGGTAGGTATCTTGCCTACAGACTGAACGGCATCAGTGTGCAGGATTATTTTCCGCCCTGAAATAAGCTCATTTATTTCATTTATAGGCTGGATAGTTCCAATTTCATTATTCGCATGCATTATGCTTATGAGAATAGTATCGTCCCTTATAGAATCCTCAAGGAACTGCATATCCAGTATGCCTTCCCCATCAACTGGCACATAGGTTACCTCAAAACCCTCTCTTTCGAGTTCCTCACAGGTACGTAACACTGCAGGATGCTCTATGACAGAAGTAATAATATGCCTTCCCTGCGGAGAATGCATGTATGCAGCACCTTTTATTGCCATGTTGTCGGATTCAGTACCACCTGATGTAAAAAATATTTCCAGTGGTGCAGCTCCCAAAGCCGCAGCGACCTGTTCACGAGACTGAGCAAGTGCTTCTGCAGCCTCCTGGCCAAAGGAATGTAAACTTGAGGCATTTCCAAACTTCTCAGTAAAATATGGAAGCATGGCTTCTAATACCCTGGTATCTACATGTGTTGTTGCACTGTGATCCAGATATATGCGTTTCATGCTTCACCTTACAAACATGCAGATGATGTGCACACCTTTCCTTAAAATATGAAAGCTATTGCTTTGAATATTTAAGTTAGAGTGATGGAGAGACAGTAATGATATTGAAGAGATTAATCTTTGATCTGTTCCGGAGAAAAGCCTCTTTCAACAAGAACGTCTTTCATACGAGACAGATGGTTGCCCTGCAACTCAACAGCATTATCCCTTACAGTTCCGCCACAAGCGAACTTGGATTTAAGATAGGTAGATAGTTCATGAAGGTCGATCTCATGTGCATCAAAACCTTCTACGACGGTTACTTCTTTTCCGTACCTTCTTCTGTTGACCTTCACAGTAATTCTTTGTTGCTCTTTTGCTACTTCTTCGCAGATGCACAATTCCATTGGCAATCCGCATACAGGGCACATCTCTGAACTCATCTAGTGATATTTCCTCCAAATTTAGTAAACTCTTTGACCATAAACTATACTTAAATAGCCGTATAAAGTAAACAGCAATGATATTAAAACCTAATGGTAAAGTAATCGCATCTGACGTTGAATTTGCAGAGGGTATAATAAGCCAGTCAAGGGGGCTTATGTTCCGAAAAGGCATTGCAGAAAGATGCGCCCTTGTTTTCATACTACCTACCCCCAAATCTGTTTCCGTACATATGCTTTTTGTATTTTTTCCAATAGATGTACTGTTTCTGGATGAGGACAAGAAAATACTTGCAACTACAAGACTAAAATCCTGGACGGGATTAGCGCGATCTCCTAAAAAAACAAAATATATTATTGAAATGTCTGCTGGCTCGATCGAGCGTCACAGACTTCTTCCTGGGGAGAGAGTCAAAATCGATAGTTCCTGAAGAGACCAAGAGAGATGTATTTGTGCCAGTAAATTGAAGGAATCTTTTTTAAACTTGAGTGCTTTTAAGCCTACAGAAACACAGAAATGAATAGTAGTCTGAGGCGCACAATGTTACCAGAGAACGACTTGAAGCTTATCACTGAAAAAATGGGAAGAGAACCCAATATCGTGGAACAGGGATGTTTCCTCAATTTATGGAGCGAGCATTGTTCATATCGCTCAAGTGGACCTTTATTAAAGACTTTTACCACCACCGGAGAAAAAGTGATTATAGGACCAGGAGACGATGCAGCTATTGTAGACTTTGAAGACGGTTGGGTGCTCGCAATAGGCATGGAAAGCCACAACCATCCATCATATGTGGATCCTCATAATGGTGCTGCAACAGGCGTGGGAGGTATTGTAAGGGATATTATATCCATGGGTGCAAGACCCATAGCCCTTATGGACCCCCTATATTTCGGACCCCTTAACACTCCTAAGAACCTTTATCTTTTCGAACATATCATAGAAGGCATTGCAAGCTATGGAAACTGTATCGGTGTGCCTGTAGTAAGAGGAGAAGCTTTCTTTGATGAAACCTATAGCGGTAACCCTCTTGTGAATGTTGCATGCATAGGCCT
>DAKU01000009.1 GCA_002508425.1 Methanosarcinaceae archaeon UBA470 | reverse complement strand
GTATATAAGCTTGGACATGATGCCCTGTATGTTCTGGGAATGAATGGAGTTACTGTAGCTAATAATGATGTATTTACAAGAACAAACAGCGCTTTCAGGTTGTCAAGTTCCGGCAATGCAAAGATCTATAATAACGTGATCCATTCGGAAATTGGTACTGGTGGCACTTCAACAGGCCCTGGTATAGAAATTGATAAGAGTAGCCCGTACAAATCTGAAAATATTGAAATATACAAGAACACTTTCCACACTCTTAACGGTGCAGCTATCTGGATAGATGGTGAGGATAGAGATAACGTAATACGTGGAAAGAATGTGTATATACATCATAATACGATGCGTAATGTTGGCCAGTATGGTAGCAATACTGGATACAGCAATGCAGCAATCACAATTGGACAGTTTGATAATACAAGGATAGAAAACAACGTTATCGATAATGGTGGCCATGCTGGTATCAAGTATTACCAATATCCCAATTCTTACAAGATGAGTGCGAAGTTCACCACCTATGTAAGTAACAATGTTATTAAGAACTGCAATAAGAATGTAGCAACTGGGGTATGGAATTATAATTCTGCGAACCACAAATTTGTACTAAAAAATAATCAAATCAATAACAATGCGAAGGGCCCATACACTGGTTCAAATATTGAACATAGTGGAGATACCTCTGATTCCTCATCCACAAGTTCATCCAGTAGTGATAGTTCTTCAGCTGTTTCAAACAAGGCAGATAATCCACCGGAAGCAAATGCTGGTGCCGACAAAACAGCTGCTGTGAATGCTAAAGTATCCTTTGATGGTAGTGCGTCCACTGACGACAATGGAATAAAATCTTACTCATGGGACTTTGATTCATCAAATGGTATAACTTCTGAAGCTACAGGTAAGACTGCTACGAAGACATATACCAAGGCTGGGACTTACACAGTGACACTGACTGTTACTGATACAAGTGGACAAAAATCCACAGACACAGTAAAGGTAGTTGTTGGTACTTCAACAACCACAACAAGTACAACGACATCAGGTTCCGGAAATAATCTGCCAGTTGCAAATGCCGGGGCAGATAAAACAGCTGCTGTGAATTCTAAAGTATCCTTTGATGGTGGTTCTTCCACAGCCAGCAATAAAATAGCGTCTTACAGATGGGACTTTGATGCATCGAATGGTATAAAAACCGAAGCCACGGGCCAAAGAGCTACAAAGACGTTTACAAAGGCTGGGACTTATACTGTAACACTAACTGTAACCGACTCAAAGGGACAGAAATCCACAGACACGTTAACGGTAGTTGTTGGCAGCAAAACAAGTACTGCAACCACAACAAGTACAAGCACAAGTACAACTACAACAACTGCATCAGGTTCTGCCACAACAAGCTCCGGAGATAAGCCACCAGTCGCAAATGCTGGCAAAGATCTGACTGCCACCAGAGGAAAAGCTGTTAGTTTCTCTGGCAGCTTGTCTACTGATGACAATAAAATAGTGTCTTACAGATGGGACTTTGATGCATCCAATGGTATAACCACTGAAGCTACAGGTATGAGAGCTACTAAGACGTATACGAAGGCTGGAACTTACACAGTGACACTAACTGTGATTGACTCTAAAGGACAAAAATCCACAGACACATTAAGGGTAGTTGTCAAGTAATTCCAGAAAGTTGCGGAAAACTTGGGTCCTAACATTTTAAAATCAAGGGACACCAAGTTTCATTCATTTTTAGGACCTTAGTGGAGAGAACATACCGGAATTATTGTGATGTTATAAAATCTTACTCACATCATGATTTTACATACTTTGTTTGTAGTATAGTATACACTATTATTTTTTATAGACACTATTAGATGATTTAGGAACAAATTAAGTAAGATCTATTACGAATAAAATATTTATCAAATTAAATACATAGCTATTTATTTATATTTTTTACAATAATCACTATCCTTTTGTATCAATTATTTTTCAGAGCTGCTATAAAAAGAGGCAATATGCCACTAAACTAAAAAATATGTTGTGGATCTATATAACATAAAACTATATAATACTATTAATATTAAAAACAATATTTTTAAACTTACATATTTTCGGCGAATACTTATCTATCATAAAGTGAATCTGCTTTTAAACTCAATTTAAATTAAAATTGTCTAAAAACAACAAAGGAGAGTGAATATGTTTAAAAGTAAAAGCATAAAAATTTGCGAAAGATTTAGCGCTCACAGATGGGCCAAATCTCGCCATGTATTACTAATTACATTAATTATCGGTAGTCTTTTCGCCTTTTCTTCAAAGACTTCTTTTGCTAAAAACTATAATGGCTTAAATGCTGAAAATAAAAACAAATTTCTTATTAAAAAAATCTCCTTTTTGTTCCTGGCTTTTTCAATCTGCTTCCTGTGTTTTTCAATTATCGGATCTGGTTTAGCATCCGCAGCAACAGTATATGTTGATACGGATGGAAGTGGAAACTATAATTGTGATGGAACAAATGATCACGTTGAGATCAATAATGCTTTAACAGATACCTACAACCTCGGCGGCGGCACTGTATACCTAAGAGGACCAAATACATACTGGATAGATGCACCCCTTGAAATTGGATCAAATACTATCCTCACCGGAGATTCAAGTGCTTGTATTAAATTGGTACCAAATGCAGGGTGGTCTGTTGACGTACCACTAATAAGAAACAAAAGCGGTGCACAAAAAGGTATCACCATCAAAGGATTCGAGATCGATGGAAATAGTGAAAGTCAATCAGTATCTCGTGGCAAAGGTTACTATAATCTGATGTATTTTGAAAATTGTAAAGGGGTTACAGTAACAGACATGCGCCTGGAATGGGGAACTGGAGACGGATTAAAAGTAAAGAACAAGCCCTATTCATACACTTCCTCAGCAGATATAACATTTACAGGCAATTCAGTATATAAGCTTGGACATGATGCCCTGTATGTTCTGGGAATGAATGGCGTAACTGTAGCTAATAATGACGTATTTACAAGAACAAACAGCGCTTTTAGATTGTCAAGTTCTGGCAATGCAAAGATCTACAATAACGTGATCCATTCAGAAATTGGTACTGGAGGCACTTCAACAGGCCCAGGTATAGAAATTGATAAGAGCAGTGGGTACAAATCTGAAAATATTGAGATTTACAACAACATATTCCACACCCTTAATGGTGCAGCTATCTGGATAGATGGTGAAGATACAGATAACGTAATACGTGGAAAGAATGTGTACATACACCATAATACAATGTACAATGTTGGGCAGTACGGTACCAATACCGGATACAGCAATGCTGCGATCACAATCGGACAGTTTGATAACACAAGGATAGAAAACAACGTCATTGATAACGGTGGTCATGCTGGTATCAAGTATTACCAATATACCAATTCTTACAAAATGAGTGCCAAGTTCACTACCTATGTAAATAACAACATCATCATGAACTGTGCCAAGAACGTGGCAACAGGTGTCTGGAACTACAACTCTGCGAACCACAAATTTGTGCTAAACAATAATTGTATATATAAAAATACAAATGATGCATACACTGGATCAAATATTGAGCATAGTGGAGACATATATGTTGATCCTCAATTTGTATCTTCTACCACCCGCGACTACCATCTCAAGAGTAAGGCAGGTCATTATTCAAGTGGTAAATGGGTAACCGACTCTACATCTAGTCCCTTAATAGATGCAGGTTATTCCGAATCTTCCTATAGCAATGAACCTTCTCCAAATGGGGGTAGGATCAATATTGGGAGGTATGGTAACACTGCTCAGGCTTCAAAGAGCAGTTCAACCGTTTCGAATGAGATAGATGCTAAACCCGTTGCCAATGCTGGTTCTGATAAAACCGTTCCTGTTGGCTCAACTGTTCTATTCAATGGAAATTCTTCCACGGATGATAAAGGTATAGCTACCTACTCATGGGACTTTGATGCTTCAAATGGCATCACTTCTGAAGCTACTGATGTAACAGCTACCAAAAAATACACCTCTGCAGGTACTTACACTGTGACCCTCAGTGTCACAGACACGGCAGGCCAGACAGCTAAAGACACCGTTAATGTAATTGTTAGTGGAACAACAACCACACCAACGGACACAACTCCAGATACAACTACATCTACGGGTAGTTCTGTTTCATACTGTCCTACCTATGACAATAGGTTGCGTTCAGATTCAACGAGTACAGTGTATTCCACTTCTACGTATCTTGACATTGGAAAGAGCTCAGCTGCTGCCAGAGATCTGATGTTGTTCGATCTGAGCAATTGCAAGACAACTGATACAATATCAAAGGCAACTCTCTCACTATACTGGTATTACCCTGCAAGTACGACACGTACTTCTGACACTGTAGTTGAAGTTTATAGACCAGTTGTATGGGATCCAAAATATGTGAGCTGGAATAACCGTGCTTCTGGCACTGCCTGGAGCACAGCCGGAGGAAACTGGTATGATAAGAACGGAGTATCTCAAGGTAGTACGCCGTATGCAACTCTTACATTCCCGGCAAGCACATTACCCGGCAATAAATACTATGATTTCGATGTCACACAGCTTGTGAAAGAGTATATCAGTGGCAAGTACACTAACACTGGTTTCTTCATCAAGGCAAGGACTGAAAGCGGTAATTACATTGCCTTCTACAGTGCTGAATCTTCAAACACTGCCATGAGACCAAAGTTGACTATAACCTCTACATCAGGTGGTTCAACTTCCTCTGGTGGTTCAACTACCACAGATGCTGTCCCTGTTGCCAATGCAGGCTCTGACAAGACTGCAACAACAGGCTCATCTGTCAGCTTTGATGGAAGTGCTTCCACTGATGATAAAGGCATAGCCTCATATTCATGGGACTTTGATGCATCAAACGGCATTACAGCCGAAGCCACAGATAAAACAGCTACAAAGACATTCACAACTGCAGGTACTTACATAGTAACGCTTACTGTCACAGATACAGCTGGCCAGACAGCAACCGATACAGTAAATGTAGTTGTTAGTGCAGCAACTTCTGTAGATGCTGCACCAGTTGCAAATGCAGGATCAGATAAAACTGCTGTAGTGGGTTCAAGCGTGAGCTTCAATGGCGGTGCTTCCACGGATGATAAAGGTATAACTACCTATTCATGGGACTTTGATGCTTCAAATGGTGTCACCTCTGAAGCTACCGGTGTAGCGGCCACAAAGACATATACAACTGCAGGAACATATATAGTAACTCTCACTGTCACCGATACCAGTGGTCAGAAAGCAACTGATACAGTAAATGTAGTTGTTAGTGGAACAACAACCACAACAACAAATTCTACATCAACAGGAAGTCCGGTTTCATACACTCCTACCTATGACAACAGGCTACGTTCAGATTCTGCCAGTACAGTGTATTCCACTTCTACCTATCTTGATGTTGGAAAGAGTTCAGCCACTGCAAGAGAGCTCATGTTGTTTGACCTGAGCAGTTACAAGACAACTGATACAATATCCAAGGCAACTCTCTCACTATATTGGTATTATCCTACAGGTGCTAGCCGTACTTCTGATACTGTAGTTGAAGTCTACAGACCAGTTGTATGGGATCCAAAATATGTGAGCTGGAATAACCGTGTTTCTGGTACTGCTTGGAGCACAGCCGGAGGAAACTGGTATGACAAGAACGGGGTTACTCAGGGAAGTACACCGTATGCATCTCTTACATTCCCGGCAAGCACAGTGCCTGGCAATAAATACTATGAGTTTGATGTCACGCAGCTTGTACAAGAATATATAAGTGGCAAGTACAAGAACACTGGTTTCTTCCTCAAGGCAAAGACCGAGAGTGGAAATTACATTGCATTCTACAGTGCTGAATCTTCAAACACTGCCATGAGGCCAAAGCTAACTGTGACAAGTTGAAGATACTTCAATTGCAAGCGAAAATAACTTCGCTCGATTTCTTTTTTTGATAACTCTTCCATTTAGAAATAATTATATTTTTTGGACTTTGAATATAATAATATATTTATATTTTGCCGCCCAATTAGTAGTACAAATATTGCACATTATTGATGCAACTTGAAATTAATAGTACACAAAAGTTTAGGAGTTAATTTAAAAATAAACAATAAATTTTTTATTGTTCGACATATAGTTATAATTATATACCATAATTATCGTGGTTGAAGTATACAAGGTGATAATCAACTGTTCTATTATTGTATTTGCAATGTTTTAAAAAACATATCCATAGATTATCATATCAATAATATGGCTTTTAGATACATAAGACTGAATTCAACAGGTGGGCGCAAAATGGCTTCTGATGTGGTTTCTGACAGGGACAAAATTTGTTTTGGAGAAATAGCTGATCATTATCATGAGAATAAACTTATATTTGGGATAAAATATTTTAGGAAATGGGTTTTGGAGCGACTCGCATCAACTTGCCCGATTCCTTCCTGGAGAGCAAAATTTCATAGAATGAGAGGAGTGAATATTGGAAAAAATGTGTACATCGGTTATGATGTAATATTTGATAGAATTCACCCTGAAATGATCACAATAGAAGATTTTGTTGAAATTGGTGACCGCTGTATACTATCCTCCCATTCGAGAGGCAGCCTGACCACAAGAAAAGCATATCCAAGGACCATAGAGCCAATTATTATCAGACGCGGTGTTTCTGTAAACCCCGGCTGCATAATTACTCAGGGAGTAGAGATTGGCGAGAATTCCATAATAGGAATCGGATCTGTAGTTAGCCGCAATATTTCTCCGAATAGTCTTGCTTTAGGCTTCCCAGCCAAAGTTGTAAAAAAGCTGGACGTTGGGGATGGAGAAAAGAACGAAGAAAAATCAGAAGCAAAACCAGAAGTTAAATCAGAATCTTGCTGATTTGTCTAATGCATTTAAGTAAATAAAAGAGGATTGATCTGTGTTATCTCTGATCAACCCCTCTTTTGCCCTTAATTACTTTTTTCCTCTGGTCACAATCCTTACAAGTAGTGATTTTTTGATCTCTACGGCATGACTTGGACAAAGTTCACGACAACAGTAACACTGGATACACTTATCTTCATTGATCTTCAATGAGCCATTCTTTTCCTCAATAGCGTCCACTGAACAGTTCAAAACACATGCCTTGCAAAGTGTGCATATAGAAGTGTTGATGAAGGGTTTTACTGTGAACTGCTTTCTAAGTATTCTTCTAAAGAAAGGAGGCATAAGAGCAAGAGCTCCGCCTGTTGGCTTTTTGAACTGTATCTTCACTTTTTCCAGCGGTGTTCCTACAACTTCCGGTTTCTTAGTACCAAATCCTCTGGCAAGTGCAGCTTTATTCGTGGGTATCTGCAAGGGATCAAATCCTATGAGTTCAGATGCAACTACATCCAATGCCACACAGTCATAACTTGCCATGATCACGCCTGAGGATATGGGAGTACCAGCTGATGGACCATCTCCCTCCATTCCCACTATACCATCCATGACTGCAAGATGTGGTTTGACAAAAGAATAAATATCTACAACTGCATCTCCAAAACGGTCACGGTCCTCCAGAAAATGAGCATCTTTTCTGTCTTTTCTGGGTATAACACCAAAAAAGTTCTTGACAGCTCCAGTGTACAGAGTAAGTTCGTGAGTTTTGAGCTTGGGAAGCGAGATGATCACATCTGCATCAAGTACTGCTTTTGCTATGTGCAGACGTGGGAATTGCTTAGCACCAGAAATATCAACCTCGACAAAACCCGATGTTTCAAAGTTGATAAGCTCTGCACCGGAAGTTAAAGCTGCTTCTTCAATACCCGATACTCTAAGTGCTTCTGCAGTGGCAGTGGAAGCTGAGCTTGTAACTCCGGAGCCATCTCCTACGATGGGAATACCGCCTGCCTCTTTGACAAGTTCACACATCGCCGATACAATTACAGGATGGGTGGTAACTGCCGCTTCCGGACGTTTAATGGCAAGTACATTGGGTTTTAACAGGACACGATTGCCTGGAGATATGATCTTTTCAAGACCCCCAATAAGATCAAGTGCTTCCTTGATAGCATCTCTTGCTTTCGAATAATCATCGCATTTAACAATGGACACTTTAGTGTTCATAATATACCCTTCCTATCAAAATGTAAACGATATATGACAATAATTAATTATATCGTTTGACAGCCATCCACCGCAATAACAGATCCGCTAACATAACTTGCAAGGTCTGAACTTAAGAACAACACAACTTTTGCTACGTCTTCGGGAGTACCAATTCTCCCAAGAGAAATATTGGATAGCATTTTTTCCCTTATATCAGGTTTGATATCTTTGATAAGGTCAGTTTCTATAAGGCCTGGTGCAATAGCATTTACCGTAATCCCATATCTACCAAGTTCTTTTGCAACAGATCGTGTAAATCCGATCACAGCTGCCTTACTTGCAGAATAGACGGCCTGACCTTCATAACCTTGTAGACCAACAATAGAAGATATATTAATAATACGCCCTGATCTTTGCTTTCTCATCATATTCGATGCATACCTGGTACAAAGGAATGTTCCTTTTAAATTTACATCGATAGTATGATCAAAAAGTTCTGTACTGGTAAGTGCCAGAAGACTGTTTCTCATAAGTCCGGCATTGTTCACCAGCACATCGATCCTGGAGTGCTTTTCTTTTATTGAGCTGAACATGTCCTTTACTTCATCTTCTGATGAAACATCGGCTTTGATCATAGAAGCAGAAAAACCCTTTCCATGAATCATGTCCACAAGTTCAGCAGCACCTTTTTCATTTTTATTGTAATTGATAATAACATGTGCATGGTTCTCTGCAGCAAGCAAGGCTATAGCTTTTCCTATACCCCGGCTTGCTCCAGTCACCAATACAACTTTGCTATCAAGCATTTATCTCACATTTCATCTGTTGATATGACAGGTTGGAGGAGCTGATCTTATGTACTCTGTAGTGCTTTCCACCCTATCAAGGTGCTTCAGGGCATTCTGCACAGTTTCTTTGGGTAGTCCTGTGTTCTTCTCGATCACTTCAAGAGACAATTTATGCTCTTTACCATACAGTAATTGGTCCATGATCTGAATGGGCATGCGCCAATAAAATTCCTGGTCTGTGGTATAATGACTCCATGTATCTGCACTTGGTGGCCTCTTGATGATCTCTTCATTGACATTGAGGTATTTTGCCAGAGCATAGACTTGAGTCTTGTAGCAATCTGCCAGAGGCTCAATATCCACACCACCATCTCCATACTTCACGAACTGACCCAGAACCAATTCTGTCTTATTGGTTGTTCCACAAACGATGTAGTTCATTTTTTCAGCATACATATACTGAACGATCATCCTGGAACGCTGTTTTACACCCTGCAATCCGATTATTTCCAGATAATCACTTGCTTTTAACCTGTGCTGTGCAACAACCTCACCATCTTTGAAAAGTTTCAGATATGGAACGTTCACTGCACCTGTACTCAGGAAATCAGGCAACACAAGAGATGTTTGGTGAATCTTGGGATCATATTCAGGGCAAGCTCTCTTTATTACTTGATCCTTCTTATTGTAAATATCAAGTGCTTCAAGTATTGGAGATATAGGAACTTCTTCATAAGTTACTCCAAGACTCTCACATATTTCTGCACCTAAAGGAGTGCTTGAAGCAGCTGATTCTTTCTCAGGAAGGAGCATTCCAAATACATTTTCAACTCCAAGTTCCTCTACGCACAGAGTAAGGATCACAGCTGAGTCGATACCGCCTGATACTCCTACAACCGCACCTTTCTTCTTAAAACCGGAAATCTGTTCTCTGATAAAATGTCTGAGAGTCAGAGCTGCCTTATCAATATCTCTATTAAGTTCATCCATTATCTGCATGGTATTTCTCTCCTCCAATATTATTACACAATTAATTTCATTATATAAAGCAAGGGACTTATCCTTGCGGCAATGGCAACTATCAAATTAGATCATGATTTTTTTAAGGGGTTCACTTTTACTTTCAGTTCCTTGGAAACTTCATCTATTAGTGGCTGTGATAATCCCTGATGAAGTTTTTCCAATCCAACTTCCCTGGACATATCGCCGTTCCTGACAATTCCTGCTATATCGAATGCATAAGGATGGATTCCGTACTTTTCCAGGTGGTTATGACAGGCAAGGGAGTTCAACTTACAGTTGGTCGAGTTGCTGTCATTGAGTTTTGGAGGTTTCCATCCGATCTTGGTCACAGTCTCAACTACCATATCCTCATTATAGTCCCACATGCATAGAGGATGGATAATCATAGGAGGATTGCTCTTGTCCATATTTTGAATAACTGACTTTTTGATCACAAAGCTTTCATCTTTGTCGTCAATACCTATTTTTTCAAGTTGTTTTTCAAAAAGGTTTCTTGATAAATTGATGAAATTATAGTTTAACTTGATTATAGGATTAGGAGCTTGTCCAGCTGTGAAAGCAAATATTATGACAGGTGCATTTCTGGAAATGGCATTTTCTATCAGCTTCTGCTTGATGATACTGATGCAAGTATTGCAGATATCACTGGCTCTGTATTTGGCAAATTTAGGAAATGCATCTACAGAATCAGCAGCTTTTTTCCAAACGCCACATAGCTGTTTCCGGTCCATTGTCAGCTCATAATAGTCAGATCCTGTGATCTCACACATTTTCTTGGCATTTTCAATTGCATTCTCAGATATGAAACCATTATTGAACAGAACAGCCAAGACTTTCAGGAATGGATAATCCTGTTTGAGCTTATAGAGCGTATATGATGAATCTTTTCCACCTGATAATGCATAGATTACGTCATATTCACCCTTGCCTTTAATTCTATCAAATATCTCTTCCATCTCTGCCAAATATTGTTGTTTTTGAGCTTCTGTGAAGGGTTTATAAGTTTCACAGAAATGACAGAGACCAGTCTCCGGATTGATCGTTATACCTGGAATATCAGAGTCCAGGACACATTTTTTACATACAATTTTTGACATTTTTGTATTCCTCTATAATCAATCGATTGGATATCTTACCGTTCTCAGTTAATGGAAGGCGTTCAATAAAGAGAATCTCCTTAGGATGTAAGTGAGATGGAAGATTCTTGCGACAGAACTTGAACAAAACGTCAATATCAGTTTCCGGCTTAGGTATCACCATAAGACTTATGGCAGTTCCCATAAGTTCATGAGGCACTGGCACAACAAAAACTGCAGAGACCTTATTGTTGTTCTCAATAGATTTTTCTATTTCTCTTGGGTTTACCAAATGGTCCCCTATTTTAAGGAGATCGTCCTTGCGTCCCATTAATTTAAAGTATCCATTAGGTAATTTTTGTGCGAGATCTCCGGTATACATCCATCCATCTACGATCTTCTTTTTAGTTGCATTTTCGTCATCCAGATACCCCAACAGTATATTATCACCCTTAGCAACCAGTTCACCTGTGATATTTGGTCCTACGGGATTTTTGTTGTCATCAAATACATCCAGAGTTACACCTGGAATTGGCTTGCCTATAGTTTCGATGAATTCTTCGACATCTTCCTTTGGCACGTATGCAAGCCTTGCTGTAGCTTCAGTTTGACCATACATTGGTAATATTTCGATGCCAGGAGCCAATTCCTTTATGTTCCTGACAATCTGTTTGGTCATACCTCCGCCTGCTGAGGCAGCAATCTTGACATTAGAAAATGCCTTTTTGAACCTATCCGGATAACGCAAAACTATACGATATGTACTGGGTACACCATAGAATACAGTAACATCCGACTCAATTAAACCAAAAACCGAGCCTATGAATTTCATATTCCCCATTGAAATACATCCGCCTGACATCAAATGGGAATTAATGATTGAATTTCCAAAAGCGTGGTGTGGGGATATTACCTGTGCTGCTTTATCAGCGGAAGTGAGATTTAGTATATTGATAATAGATGCTGCATTTGTGATGATATTTTTATCACTTAACATGACCCCTTTAGGAATACCTGTAGTACCAGAAGTGTACAATACAAGTCTCAATTTAGGGTGATTTGACTCTACTAATATTTCCTTGCGTAAAAACTTAAAAGAATTATCATCTGAAACGATGATGACGGTCCCAAAACGCTCGAAAAAAGCTTCCCCAAATTTAGAATACTGTGTCTCTGTTGTAATTATATTCCTGATATGTCCAGCATCAAGTATCTTTTCCAAACTAGATGAAGGCATCTCGATCGGCATAGGGATAGCAATATTATCCGATCTGTATACTGCCATAAGCATTTTTATGTACTGGATGCCCATCTCTTCAAGTATTGCAAACCTACAATGCCTATATTCCCGCATAGATGAAGCTATGTCATTAACGCTAGCTTCAAGGGCTTCATATGATATGGAATTATTACCCTCTTCTAGGGCAATGCGAGAAGGTGTTTTTCTGGCATGCTCTGTAAGATATGCATCTATTTTCATTATCTCACTTTGCAAGTTTGGTTACCATACTAGTTAATCCTTTTAATGAATCTAGATTTTCCGGAATAAGCATGTCTTCAGGAATTTCTATTGAATATTTTTCACTTATGTAATCCAACAATTCGAGTAAACCAATTGAATCTATGATCCCACTCTGGGTAAGAGAATCGGTATCTGTCAAATTGGCGTTCTTGTCCATAAAAGAATTGTCTTTTAGGTAATTGACTATAGTTGTTTTTATATTTTCCATAGCATAAACCTCCAATTTTTGTTTTGGAAATCAATGACCAATCTTAACCTATTAATGACTTTATTAACTATGCATTAGTATAAATATCTTCTGAACAAAATATCTGCCGACCTATGGACATAAGCTTCCGCCTAATCATATATATAATTAAGCAAAAGTTTCTTTGTGTAATCAATTAAGTTTTTACCACTAAA
>DAKU01000092.1 GCA_002508425.1 Methanosarcinaceae archaeon UBA470 | reverse complement strand
GAAGTTATGGAAAGACCGCTACTATAACATGCATCAGCAGCTAGTATGCCAAGTCCTCCTGCATTGGTAAGTATTGCAACCTTCTTGCCCTTGGGCAAAGGATATGTGGAAAAAGCTCTGCTGTAATCCAGCATTTCTTCCAGAGAATCGGCTCTTATGACACCGCTCTGCCGGAAGGCTGCATTGTATGCAGCATCTGAACCCGCAAGTGTACCTGTGTGAGAGGATACAGCCCTGGAACCTACGGCTGTGCGACCAGATTTAACAACTATTACAGGCTTTTCTCGGGTCACCTGCCTTGCAATATCCATAAAAAGTGGACCATCCTTCACACCTTCCAGATATGCAGCGATTACAGCTGTATTCCTATCCTTCCTGAAAAACTCAAGAAAATCATTCTCTGCAAGATCTGCTTTGTTCCCAAGGCTTATGAATTTAGAGAATCCTACTCCTACCCTATCAGCCCAGTCCAGAGTTACGGTGCAGATGGCACCAGACTGGGACATCATAGCTATATTTCCCTCAAGAGCCATTGATGCAGCAAATGATGCATTGAGCGAAGAGGAAGTATCGATTATTCCCAAGCAGTTCGGGCCAACCATTCTTATGCCATATTTGGAAGCAATGGCTGCGATTTCCCTTTCCAGCCTTGCACCTTCAAGGCTGGCCTCCTTAAAGCCTGCGGATATCACAACAACATAACTAATGCCTGCCTGGCCACATTTTTCCACTGCAGAAGGAACTGCAGCTGCGGGGACCACTATAACAGCAAGATCTACCTTTTCTGGCACATCAATGATATCGGCATAACACTTTAATCCTAAGATCTCAGCAACATTAGGATTAATAGGAATGACCCTATGACCTGCACCCTGCAGGAGATTCTTGAGTACAGCATGACCTACTTTACCTTCTGTACGAGATGCCCCTATAACCGCAATAACATCCGGATTGAACATTTTGTCGAGCATATATTCCCCTGACTATGTATATTATTTTATATGAGATGATGATAGATAAGGTTAAGGGAAGTAAGAACAAAAGTAAACTTAAACTAGTATAGTATAGCAAGAAAGAACAAATAAATTGTTAGTAGATTGCTATATTATTCTATGAGTAAACTGTTTGGACTAAAACCTGGATGGGGTTAAAGATAAAAAAGGTAGGATGGAACTTTTGCATCTAAATGAACTATTGCAGCGACAGAAACAGAATATTATGCAATGGTTGCACACAGATTCCGTTGTTTCAAACTCACTGGCTCTGATAGTAGGCGTATTAACCGGTCTTACTATAGTTATATATGATCGTTCTCTTGCACTTAGTTCTCATTTTTTCTTTCAACACAATGCAGGTGAATTACATTACTACGTAATATTCCTCCCCGCAATTGGCGGCTTATTAGTGGGAATGATAACACATTATTTGATGAAAAAGAAAAGATACAGCATTGAGAACGTCATCGAGGCTACTACACTCCACGGTGGTAAAATGCAGCCTAAGAATGTGTTTCTTGAAGTATTATCCTCACTTATATCATTAGGTTCTGGGGCATCAGCAGGTAAAGAGGCGCCTGTAGTGCTTGCTGGCGCAGGGATTGGTTCCACATTAGCCCAAGCGATTAAAATGAGAGGAAACAGGCTCAAAATACTGTTGGGTTGTGGTGCCTCCGCAGGTATAGCAGCTGCATTCAATGCACCTCTTGCAGGTGTAGTTTTCTCCGTAGAAGTAATTTTAGGAGAGCTCGAATCCAGCACATTTATTCCTATTGTCATATCCTCAGTTTTTGCCACCCTTACATCCAACGTAGTTTTCGGCGTCAGACCAATCCAGATATCACAATATCAACTTGTCAATCCATTACAAGAATCTATATTATACCTGATTCTTGGAGTACTTGCAGGTATAGTTTCTGTAATATTCATGCGCTCTTTGTATAGATGTAGAGATTTCTTCAACTCCCTTAAAGTTCACCCAATAATAAAACCGGCAATAGGCGGGCTTGGTGTTGGAGTGATAGGCTTTTTTTATCCGCAGATATTTGGTGTAGGATATGAAGTAATAAGCCAGGTTTTGGCAAATGAATTAGCCTTCAAGGTCATAGTCGCGCTTCTATTGCTGAAAATAGTTGCATTTTCTTTATCCCTGGGGTCCGGAGGTTCCGGTGGATCATTCGTTCCGGCGCTATTCATAGGCTCTATGCTTGGAGGAGCTTATGGATTCATTGTGAATCAAATCTTCCCAAATTTCACATCAGAACCAGGTGCTTATGCACTGGCCGGAATGGGAGCTGTTTTCACTGGTGTTACCCGTGCACCACTCACAGCGATATTAATCCTTTTTGAACTGACGCATGATTATAATCTTGTGCTTCCAATAATGCTTGCATGCGTGTTGAGTAATCTTATTTCAAGTGCTCTTCATCCTGAGTCCATTTTTACTGAATCACTGCGAAGACGCGGATTTACCATACGGAAAGGAAAAGAAGTAGACATAATGGAGTCATTAAAAGTTGCCGATGCCATGAAAAGAGAAGTGCAAACCATTTCTATGAATAAAAAAGTAGAGGCACTCAACGCCCTCATGCAATCCAGCCGTCATATAGGGTTTCCCGTGATGGATTCTGAAGGGAAGTTGTGGGGTGTAGTAACCTTAAAAGACATTCGGGACAAAGTAAAACAGGGAGAAATTGACAAAACCATCGGTGAGATTGCCACTTCAAATTTAGTTGTTGCATACCCAGACGAATCTTTGAACACTGTACTTCAGCGTCTTGCAGCAAAAGATATAGGTAGACTTCCTGTAGTATCAAGGGAAGACAACAGACAAATAATTGGGATCATCACGCGCAGTGATATCGTAAAATTGTATGATAAAACAATTGTGGGAAGAATGAAATACCAATCTGACTAAAAATTATTTTGATTTAGATTGACCCTCCCCAGGAAATATCCAGGGGTCGCATCGAATATCTCAACCTCACAATAGCTTCCGGGGATGGCAGATGATTCCGGAATGACCACTGGTTTATAGGATGCCGTCCGTGCCATGAGACCTTTAACTTTAGCCTCTTTAGAAATAAAGACCCGGCCGGTCCATCCCATCATACTCTTTCTGACAGCTATTTTGACTTTTTCACATACAGAATGCAGTTCATTAGAACGCTGTGCGACTATACGCGAATCAATGTTACGGTATTCAAGCGCTTTTGTATGCGGACGGGGAGTATACCTTGAAATGTTCACCTTTTCTGGCCTGTACTCATTCACCCATTCAACTGTTTCCATGAAATCAGTATCCTTCTCCCCTGAAAAACCTACGATGATATCAGTGAACAGAGTAAGATCATCAAAACGATCTCTGAAACAGTTGATAATATGATTTGCCTCTTCTATGGAATGAAACCTGTTCATTCTTTTCAGAACATCGTTTGATGCTGATTGTATCGGCAAATGAACTAACTTGTAGATCTTGTCGTGATCAAAAGCGTTCAATAATTCATCCAGTATAGGAAGCACAGAAAAGGGGTTCATCATGCCCACGCGTACCTTAAAATCACCTGGTATATCACATATTCTCTCAAGAAGCTGAGGAAGCTTATATCCGATATCCATACCATATTGAGCATTATCCTGTGAAGTAAGCCATATTTCCCTGCATCCTTCAGCAACTCCTTGTCGTATATCCTCTACAATGGAATCCGGAGTAAAAGATCTCAGTGGACCTCTTACGAACCTGACTATACAATAGGAACAGGCATTATTGCATCCCTGGGAAAGCTGACAGATGTGGATATTAGAGTTGAACCTGAATCTTGGCACATTGATGAAACCTTGAGGTTCATGAGAAAACACATGTAAAGCCTGTCGAGGAGTATTTTGTGAAGAAATCTCCGGTGAAGCGATTGAATTCAAGATATCCCCTATCCTTGAGATGGAATTGACACCCAAAATGTGAGCATTAGGATTGTTATGGATGATATCCTCAAGCTGCACTTCAGGCATACAGCCAGCCACCACTACTTCTCTGCCTTTTTCCCCCAGCTCCCGGATCTTATGCAGGATCTTCTGTTCAGTAGAATACTTTACAGTACAGGTGTTGAGTACTACTATGTCTGCATTTTTCTCAGATACCAGTTCATGACCCAGGTTTCTGATGGTCGCCATCATGACCTCTGCAGAAGCCTGGTTAGCAGAACAACCAAATGTCGATACGTGGACTTTCATTATTTAAACGAACCGAAGAGGAGTGACCTCTTTGTCATGTATGTAGATGGTATCTGTAAATTTTACCACACCTGAACTGCCCATGGTCAGACTGTGAACTCTTGCATCGCCTTCTCCGAAGAGATGCACACCTTTTAGGAGAGTACCCGGAGTCACACCTGTTGCAGAAAAGATCACATCATTTCCTGGAACAAGCTTGTTGATGTCAAGCACATCGTTCATGTTCTTTTCTGTAATACCCATCTTTTCAAGCCTTGGCATCTTTTCAGTTTTTTCATTGGCTATAGCTTCTTCGGACTTGCCATTGGCAACTGTAGGTAATACAAGCCTTGCAAGTATCTTACCGCCCAGGATCTTAAGAGCAGCAGCAGTGAGCACTGCCTCCCCTGAACCTCCAGCGCCCATGACCACATGGACACCTGAACCGCGTATGGCTGTGGCAACTCCTGGCATCAAGTCACCGTCAGTGATCAGATTGACCCTTGCACCTGTTTTTCTGATCTCTTCTATCATAGCCTCATGCCTTGGTCTGTCAAGGATGACAACAACCAGCTCGTCGATATTACGATTAAGCGCTTTTGCGACTATTTCAAGGTTATCGATAACAGGAGCATCAAGATTTATACTATCTTCAGGATGCAGTCTCTCATACCTCACGACCTCCGGACCTACCACTATTTTATCCATATAGATATCAGGACCGTGGAAAAGACCACCTCTTTCAGCCATTGCCATCACAGATATAGCGCCTGGAGTACCATTGGCCGCCAGATTGGTGCCTTCAAGTGGATCCACAGCAATATCCACTTCCAGGTCTCCTTCCCATTTACCTACCTGTTCGCCTATGTACAGCATCGGAGCCTCATCTCTTTCTCCTTCACCGATTTTTATGATTCCTTTCATATCAAGGGAATTCAGCGTCCTGCGCATGGCTTCAACTGATACCTGATCAGCATAATGCTTGTCTCCCCTGCCCATCTGATAAGATGCTGCTATAGCTGCTGCTTCTGTAACCTGAAGAAGCCTTGGCAACAGGGCACATTCTATAGGACCTGCGCATTTGATCATCCCTTCTGCTGTTTTCTTATGTGGCATAAATTAGAACCCTCCCGTATAATAAGGTCTATAGTCGTATGTAATGTCATTAACTTATTAATAATTGCAAGTCTACTGTCCATTCATATATTACTATTTCGTAGAGTTATTACTTCAATACATCCACAAGTGCCACTCGTTCGATCACAAGTTCCGGGATCATCTGCTCGCCGACGACTGCGACCTCATCTGTGGTGATTCCAAATTGCCTGATTATTTCTTCTCTTTTGGATAGCAGATATTGAATGACATCACAAGGCACGACCATCTCTCTAAGTATATCCAAACATACAGGAACGGAATCTGATTCCCCTATCACTACGAAAACAACATTATTCTGGCCTTGATGTACACCCATAGAAAATGCCTCTTCAATCTGGCGCTTCCCTGATGCATAACGCATTATCTCAATACCCATATCCTTTGCAGCATTTCTTTGCTGCTCGAATGCCCTGAGCGCTTTTGCCACGGCAAACTGTAAGTGTTTTTCACCCGCGACCTTATCTGCATTGATAGCCTGAATTGTGCAACTATTTACCTTTGATATGTCTGCGGTTGTCCAGAGAAATGTCTTCAGATCTTCTATGAAAATACGGCCACTTAGAAACTCAACTTGCATGGAGCTAAATTCAGTTCTTTAAGAATAAGCATAACGGTATGTTAATAGAGACCAGGAAAAATTATAAGTACTCTCCGAAGCAATTTTTCTTTGAGGAGAAAATGAAGATATGTGATATGCAGATAGGGGAACACTATTCCTGTGAAAGCTGCGGATTCGAGCTGGAAGTTGTGACCCCTTGCGAGCATTGTGATGAAGGCAACATCAACTGTCCATGCTGCGGTGAAAACTTGCAACTTCGAAGCTGAGGATACTAACCAAAAAATAACCCTCTCGCTGTACTTAGTTTTGACTATTCATCTTTGCACAATATGCCGAGAATCGTTCTGCTGAATGGACCACCCAAAAGAGTAGGCTTTATGTGGATGTAAGTTATTTAGGTGGTAATCAACATATAAATAAGGTATTCAATGAATTCCAGATGGAATTACTGACTGAATACCAAAACAGGTGTACTGGAAAGGCGTAACCATGGAACAGGATTACATACCGTGTGAGATAGAAAGAAAATGGCAGAAGACATGGGATGATACAAAAGTCTTCCAGCCTGAGCCAGATGAGAGAGAAAAGTTCTTCATAACAATACCTTACCCCTATCTCAACGGTAATTTACATGCAGGACACACCCGGACCTTTACTATAGGGGACGTTATAGCACGATATAAACGAATGCAGGGATATAACGTGCTTTTTCCGATGGGTTTCCATGTCACAGGAACACCTATTGTAGGTCTTGCCGAATTGATAGCTAACCGTGACCCTCAGACCATGAAGGTATATACAGAACTGCATGGTATACCTATAGATATTCTGGAAACACTGGTCATTCCTGAGAAAATAGTAGAGTACTTCAGCAAAGAAGCTGAAAAGGCTATGCGTTCTATTGGTTACTCTATTGACTGGAGACGCAAATTCACCACCACTGACCCAACTTACAAAAAGTTCATTGAATGGCAGTTCAACCTGTTGTATGAAAAAGGACTCATTGTGAAGGGATCACATCCTGTCAAATGGTGTCCGAACGACAATAATCCAGTTGAAGATCACGATATCCTGTATGGTGAAGAGGCAACTATCGTTGATTATACTTTGGTTAAATTCCAGCATGATGGCGTAGTACTGCCTTGTGCGACCCTGCGCCCTGAGACTATTTTCGGTGTTACGAACTTATGGATCAATCCTAATATAGAGCATGTGAAGATCAAAGTGGAAAAGGATGGAAAAACAGAATTCTGGGTAGTGAGCAAGGAAGCTTACAGGAAACTCACTTTCACTGATAGGAAAGTAGAATTTGTAGAGAACGTGCCATCTACATCCCTAATAGGTATCAAGGTGAAGAATCCTCTTACTGGCAATGATGTTATTACATTGCCTGCCTCATTTGTAAGGGGAGAGAATGGTAGCGGAATTGTAATGAGTGTGCCTGCGCATGCACCTTATGATTACCTTGCATTGAAGGACCTCTATGATAGAGACCTTTCAGAATATGGGATCAAGGAAGACCTGCGCAATATAAAATTAATTTCTCTGATAACAGCCAAGGAATTCGGAGAGTATCCTGCTGTAGAAGCTGTGCAACAGCTTGGCGTGATGGATCAGAAAGATCCAAAAGCTGAAGAGGCCACAAAGATCGTATACAGAAGAGAATTCCATGGCGGGGTCCTCAAAGAGAATACTGGGAAGTATGCTGGAATAGCAGTTTCCAAGATCAAGGATGTACTCACCCGGGATCTTATAAGCCAGGGCATAGGAGAAGTATTCTATGAGTTCAGCGAACCGGTTGTATGCCGCTGCGGAACGCCCTGTGTGGTAAATATGGTTGAAGGCCAATGGTTCCTCAACTATTCTAATCCGGAATGGAAGGATAAAGTTTACAGATGCATTGAGAAAATGGAGATAATTCCGGAAGATTATAGATTGGAGTTCAACAACAAAGTCGATTGGCTCAAGGATAAGGCATGTGCAAGGAAAAAGGGTCTTGGCACACATCTGCCTTTTGACGATCAATGGCTGATTGAGTCGCTTGGTGATTCTACCATCTATATGACATACTATATCACCAATAAGTTCTTTGCCCGCGGTATTGGACCGGAACACCTTACCCCTCAACTTTTCGATTACGTGCTACTTGGAAAGGGTACTGTACAGCAAACTGCTGCTGATACAGGTCTTGATGAGCAACTAATAGCACAGATGAAAAAAGACCTGGATTATTGGTATCCTGTTGACCTCAGATCTTCAGGTAAAGACCTTGTGCCAAATCACTTACTCTTCTTCCTCTTCCACCACGTAGCCATATTTGAAGAGGATAAGTGGCCTCAGGCCCTTGCAGTCAATGGTTTCGTGTCCCTTGAAGGACAAAAAATGAGTAAATCAAAAGGTCCGCTGCTTACTCTGAGGACTGCAGTGGATGAATATGGTGCAGATATAGCCCGCATGTACATTCTTTCAAGTGCCGAACAGACACAGGATGCTGACTGGAGGAACAGTGGTGTCGAAGCCGCAAAGAAACAGGTGGAAAGGTTCTACTCCTTTGCCAGGGAGATCATTGAATCCGGTGTCGTATGCGGCTTGTGCGGAGAACTTAAACTTATAGATAGATGGATGCTTAGCCGTCTGCAGCAGCGCATCAGAGAAACGAACAACGATATGAAATCCCTGAGGACACGCAGTGCCCTGCAAAATGCATTCTTCCTGCTGCTCAACGATATAAAGTGGTATCAGAAAAGGGGCGGTAGTAACCTGCTCTATGACATGCTGGATACCTGGGTGCGCTTGATGACACCTTTCATGCCGCATGTATGTGAGGAGATATGGCAGGCATTGGGACATGAAGGTAATGATATTGTATCCCTTGCTCCGTATCCGACATTTGATGCGGGGCTGCTTAACAGCAATGCAGAGCTTGCAGAAGAACTTGTGGACAACACCCTGGAAGACATAGAGGAAATACTAAAGGTCACAAAAATGACGCCAAAGAAGGTAGTGTTATACACATCTGCAACATGGAAGACAAAAACTTTCCAGATGGCTCTGAAGATGCAGGCCGAAGGAAGTCTTAATCCTAGTAACCTCCTCAAGGCCCTTATGGCAGAACCTGCGAACAGGGCCTATGGAAAGGAAATACCAAAGTTTGTACAGAAGATTGTGCCCGATATAAGCAGCATGAAAGTCGAACGTTTAGAGATGTTCGATGGTTATGAGCTGGATGAGCTGGCAATTCTCAGAGAAAACCAGAGCTTCTTTGAAAAAGAGTTTAACTGCACCGTAGAGGTTTATGGTGCAGATTCACCGGACTATGACCCGGAGAAAAAGTCCAGATTTGCAGCTCCAATGAGACCAGCTATATATCTGGAATAATCTTAAGACTGCATTATTGCAGCCTTTTTTTCTATTTTTAATGCATCTGCAATTACAAAATCGTTTCTTTCATAGATATCATGCAGCTATGTGCATGGAGATTATCTTTTAACGCCGGCATCTATTTATAGTCCCAATGAACGAAAAGCACCGTGTGCTAAACAATATAGCCTCATTTATTGGCAGGTATTCAGGTAAGGAAAAACTCGAAGAAGAGATGAAGAGGCTTCAGTCTGATATATCCGAACTTAAGGTTGATAACAATCGGTTGAATGTCCAGTTGGAAAAATGCAAGGAAATCCAAAGAAATGCTGTTTCTTCAAAACAGATCGCTGAAGAAGCACTTAACAAAGCAGAAGCAAGAATAACAACTCTAACCGAGCAACTTCAGTTGCAAACAACGGAAGAAGAAAATATCTCCATTCCTTCACCAGCATCCTTGAACTTGCATGAAATACGCCAAATACTCTCTATACTAAGCTCTATGCATTCTGTAAAACATACATTTATCTCTATGTATCTTCCCCAGAACTATAAAATAGAAGATGTGGATAGGGGTTTCCTTCAGCATTTTAGCGATAATCGTAAACAGATAATGGAAAAATTACGATCATTCACAGGCATGGTGATATTTCATGACATCGACAATCTGATATTTGAGATTATCATACCACCTCTTCCCATAACAAAACATCATTTTTCTGTCGATGATAAATTCAATGTAGATGAGCTTAGTCAAATCCTGAAACTTGAATCGAGTGTATTGATCTTGATAGTACATGCGGGTGAAAGTTTTGTAGGTTATACTGAAGACGGGGAACACCTAATTGCATCACAGATCATAAGAAGCAGCGTTAAAGCAAAACATACAAAAGGCGGGTTTAGCCAGAGAAGATTTGAACGCCTGAGAGATGAAGACATTGCTCACCATGTAGAAAAAGTATGTGTTGCTATTGTAGAGATATTTGAAGATATCGGAAAAGAACCCGATTATGTATTAATTGGTGGAGACATACAACTTGCAAGAGCAGCTCTGGAAAATGTGGATCTCAAAAGCAATGTAATAGAACATTCAATAGATATCCATATCGGTAAAAATAATCCAGATACTATTCTTCTTAAATCACTTGCTTGTAGAAGATACAAGTTATAGGTAACTTTATTACCCTCTTTCTTATTTATGATATATCTTTCCTTTAAGGCATGGTCTTATGATATCCGCTGCTGAGCTTACAGGTATAACCTATGTTTTGGGTGCTATTACTTTTGAGGAAATATGTGCTGTGGACAAAGAGATATCGGAGTTAAGGGAGTCTACTCACGAAACCAATGCACTGCATGAGCTTTGCATTGAATCTGCAAAAGAACATCTTATCGAATCTGTTTCTGCAGAGGAAATATCAGGAACAAAAACCGATGAGAATATATATTTCATAACAGGACCAAATGCATTCCCGGAGATACCGACTGAACTTAGTCAGGTCATTGAGATCTTGAAACTATCTGTGAGAAAAGTAGATATGGATATCATTGCAATGAAATTATTGCAAAACTTCGAGAAAAGAATGCATGACCTTGAAATGGGGATAAGCTCAACCAGAAATGGAAGCAAGGAAATAAAAACACTGGAATCACACTATAGCGATCTGCTTAATCTTTATTATGACTACAATTCATGGTTACCAGGCAGATTTACAGCAGTAGCTGATCATCTGATGGAACTAAGTGAAAAGATAGAACACCTAAAACAATCAAACTAATACAGGCAGGATAATGGCAAGGGATAGAAGAGATACCTATTATTGGCGCGCAAAGGAAGAAGGCTATAGGTCAAGGGCTGCGTACAAGCTATTGCAGATAAATGAGAAGTTTAATGTAATTAAAGAAGAAGATACCGTAGTTGACCTGGGAGCAGCACCCGGTGGCTGGTCCGAAGTGGCAAAAAAACTATCGGGCGGGAGGGTCATAGGAGTTGATCTGCAGCGAATTTCACCAATAGAAGGCGTGGAGACCATAAAAGGAGACATAACTTCAGATGTCACCATAAAAAAGATATTTGATCTGGTGGGCGAGGGTGGAGTGGATGTGGTAATTTGCGATGCTGCTCCCAATCTTTCGGGCAACTGGAGCTACGATCATGCGCGGTCCATAGACCTTGCCAAATCTGCACTCGGATGTGCGATTAAAATTCTCAAGCCAGGTGGCCATTTTGTGGTAAAGGTTTTTCAAGGAGATATGTTTAAGACATTTCTTGAAGAAGCAAGGACTGGTTTTACTCACACAAGGTCTTTTTCCCCGGTAGCATCTCGGTCTCAGAGTGCAGAGATATATGTGATCGCGAGTAAATTCATTAAAGCGCCTGTAAGGAAAGGGGAAGAACTTGATGTGGAAATTACCAGTACCGGATCAACAGGTGACGGAGTATTCAGGGTCCAGGACTTTGTAGTATTCGTAAAAGGAGCAAGTGAAGGAGACAAAGTAAGAGTGAAAGTTAAGGATGTTAAACCTAATTTTGCTTTTGCTGACGTTATTGCAAAATACTGAGCAAAATACAAAAAAGAGAAGTAAGATGCTTATCTTTCCTGTAGCGTCTCTACTTCCTCTACAAGCTTGTGTCCTGCTACAATCTCATCAATGCTGTGGATCACAGCACCCAGATTATCTATAGACTGCTTTATTTCCTCATAGTCCAGGTCATCCCCTTCAATGGTGATCTTAATAGTCTCTGTTTGCTGATCAACTTCATACAAGCTGAGGTTGACTCCGGAAACACCAGGCAGAATACTTAGTTTTTTTGAAAATTCTACGATCGAGGGGTGGTGTGGCTTTAAAACATCCAAAACCATTCTTCTAATTCCAGGCAATTGATTCATCCTTCCTTTAAATGACCTTGAAATTCAATTTATAGTAGTTCATCAGTAGGTTAGTTATCAATCTGCATATCAGCATTGATGATATAAATCTTTATTTCAAATGCCGTCCTATATATGTACAAGATAATGGTGACATAATGATAGACTTACATACACATTCCATATTTAGCGACGGTGAATTGATACCAAGCGAACTGGTAAGAAGAGCCGTAATTCATGGATACAGGGCTATTGCGATAACTGATCATGCAGACTTTACCAACGTAGAGCACGTACTTAAGTGCCTGAAAAAAGCGAAGTATCTTGAAGAGGTAATGGATATCAAGGTGCTTGCAGGAGTAGAGATCACACATGTTCCTCCTGCCAAAATTGGAAAAATGGCACGCCTTTCAAAAGACCTAGGTGCTGAAATAGTAGTAGTGCATGGAGAGACGATAGTAGAACCTGTTGCTCCGGGAACTAACAGCGCTTCTGTGGAGCTTGCTGAAGTCGATATTCTTGCACACCCTGGTTTTATAACTATTGAAGAAGCAGAAAAAGCAATCGAGAATAATGTTCACCTTGAAATAACCGCAAGAAGTGGACACAATCGCACCAATGGTCATGTAGCCAGAATAGCTTTTGAAGCTGGAGCGAAGTGTGTGGTGGATACTGATACACATAGTCCTGAAAACCTTATTACCCGGGATACTGCTCTAAAAGTTGCCCGGGGTGCAGGCCTTACACTGGAACAAGCAGAAAAGGTTCTTAACAATTCCCAGAAGATCGTAGACGAGAAGTACCAATGATATTCAAGGGTAAACGAGTTATAGATATAACTTCACCCATACAGCAAGGCATGCCGATATATCCGGGAGACCCAGAACCGGCAATAAGACAGGTCTGCTCCATAGAAAAAGATAATTTCGCACTTTCAGAAATTAATATGGGTAGCCATACTGGCACACATGTAGATGCACCTTCCCACGTCATTGAGAGCGGCACTACTGTAGATATGTTGCTTCCTGAAAGTTTTATAGGGCGTGCAATTTTGCTGGATATGAGTTGTATCGATAGCCCGATTCGTGCTGAACACATGGAAATGGCATGGAAGAAAATAAATCCAGAAGAAGGAACAAAAGTATTGTTATTGAGAACAGGTGCTACCAATCCACTTGAAGGAACAGATGACTTTTGTCTGAGCGAAGACATAGCCCCTTGGATCCATAATAAAGATATTAAAGTGTTGGGAGTGGATGCATTATCCATAGAAAATGAAAAGGGTCTACCACTGCACAGATCACTGCTTTCCCAAGGGATTAATATTATCGAATGCCTTAATCTTGAACAAGCCAAAGAAGGACACTATACTCTTATTTGTCTTCCATTAAAGATCACAGGTTGTGATGGCGCACCTGCGCGCGCTATTCTTATTGAAGAATGAATGTGCGCAATTCTTTTTTTTAATGTGATTTATATTAATCGATTAATTTAAATATTTTCATGCCATATTGGATGTTAGTAACTGAATGTAGTTGCATATATAATAGGATTAATATACTATAAGCTCTAATAAAAGATATTGTCCACTACTTACCAACTTTCATAATTTAGAACTTAATTGAGGGAAATCGCACGAAAGCAAATAGGAAGCGTTCAATGCACAAAGATGAAAGTGCACAGATGGGTATTGGTACACTCATCATATTCATATCAATGGTTCTTGTAGCTGCAGTAGCTTCTGCGCTTCTCATCAAGACATCTGGTGTGTTACAGCAGAAAGCTTCGCAGACAGGACAGGAAACTACAAAGGAAGTAGCATCCAATCTACGAGTGGACCGAGTAGAAGGAGAACGTGCGACCTATGGAACTATCAATATTGACAATGGTGCTCTTTCAAACACCAGTGTTGAAATTCCAAGGGGAGGTGTAGTGGAATGGATTTCAACGGACGGATCTTTCACAATTAATGTTGCAAACACTACTGTAGACGTTGAAGATAATTCATATTATGAACATAGATTCCTGGCAGCAGGAACCTATGCCTTCACTATTTCAAATACTACTTCTGGCACCACCAGCGGAACAGTTACAGTAGACAATGAACTGGACTATGGACAAATATCCAAATTACATATCTCTGTATCTCTGGGCCCAGGTAGTGAGGACGTGGATCTTTCACAACTTATTGTATACATGTCAGATGGAGCCCATGTGGCAAATTTGAGATACGACACTGCTGATAAAGGTTCAGAAATCCACTTGCCCACAGAAGAATATATTTCAGTTAGTCCAATTAGAATACGAGACCAAGCAACTTTTAAAGCAAATCAGCCAGTATTGCGTACCGGCGACATTATGGAGATAGTAGTAGACATTCGTAGAGTATTTTCTGTTGAGGATACCGAATATGTTGGCTTGCCTACAAGAACAGAACTATCAATGCAAGTACGACCTGAAGCTGGTTCACTTGTAATATTTGATTTCAACACACCAGGTGCATACTTTGATAATAGATATATTCTACTGTATTACTAACTCTCTTCTTTACCTGAAGTCCCTGCGAGGCAGTCAGGGACTATAAAGGAAAATGCGATAAAGAGTAAGTACCGTTATTCCTGACAAGTTCAAAAACATAGATCCCCGATACCGGCTTTTCAATGACAACACCTTTATCCATGTTATAGGATGAATCAAGTGTCCCATCAGGGAACCATTTACCACTATCTGACTGGAAACCCTGACTAAAGTTTATTTGCTCACCTTCTATAAGCCATCTTTTCCTGACACCGTTGTCATACCGGTAAATGATGGTGTTACCTTCTATATTCCAAGCAGAGTTAGTAATATTACCATCATTATCAGGATCTGGGTCTACACCGAATCCAACGTATGTAACCTCTCGCGGAAAATCAAGTTCTATAGAACATATACTACCCTCACTGCTGAAAGGCATGGAAATATCGCGTGCTTTACCCCTTTGAAGAGAAAGCAGCTCAAGAGATGCCTCAGACAATTGTTTCTCAACATCATAGCCATGTTTTACTGGAACTATGGCATTCCATGATATTGCTATCAAAGCAAGCACACAACCTGTGATAACCAGATACACCACCATTTTCAGAGGAATGGTGTCTATACCTTCGGTATCTGTGAAGAGGCTTCGCACCAAAAGATGTCACCTTCACTTAGGCAGCCACTCAAAGAACTTGTCCAGTGCCCTACGCCTATGAGAAAGCGTATTCTTCTCTTCATCACCCATCTCTGCGAAAGTCCTGCCGTTATACTCGAATATAGGGTCATATCCAAATCCACCAGCACCCCTTTCCTCAAAAGAGATGATACCTTCAACTGTGCCTGTGAATACAATGGCTTCTTTTCCAGGCTCACAGTAACCGATAACTGACTTAAAGACAGCTGTACGGTCTTCTTCATCTTCCATTAGCTTGAGCACTTTCTTGTTACCCATTTTATTCTCAACAAAAGCAGAGTAAGGACCTGGAAAACCATTAAGGGCACTAATGAAAAGACCGGAATCATCAACCATAACAGGTATTTGTAGCTTCTCAGCAGCCCACTTTGCCCCGAACGAAGCTATGGGTTCCAGATCATCTTCCTGCAATTCCGGATAGCCTCCGGTGTTTTGAAGCAGCTCGATGTGCTTTGCCTCAAATATGGATCTGGCTTCATTAAATTTTCCTTTGTTGCCGGTCACAAACACTATCTTACGCATAACGACCCCTCTTCTCTATCTCTTTCACTCTTTCCATCACATCATCAGCGGATACAAAACTTTCCCTGTATCCCAGAGAGAAGCTTGCTATCAATTTCTCATGGTCACTGTGAGTACTTTCGAATGTCTGGAAGAGTACATGCACATCCACACCCTGAGCTTCGAGACTGCTGTCCATGTAGGCCAATCCAAAATCTATCAGGTATATTATATCATTGGAGAATATCATGTTGGAAGTTGTCAGATCACCATGTATAATCCCAATAGAATGTAAGCGGCCCACAAGATGGCCGACTTTTTTGCTCATTTCTTCATCCATAACATGTTTCAGGGGTGAACCTTCAATATACTGCATCTCTATTCTGAAATCCTGTAGATCATATATTATAGGAGTAGGTACTCCGCCTCTGCGGGCTTCGGAAATCAGCCTCGCCTCTGCACGTGTCCTTTCTTTGCGTATACGCTCATCGATCTGCTGTAAGCGGTAATTTTTAGGAATGCGCTCTTTTATAACTATGTTTTCCTCAAGTATAAGCACCGCTTCTGCTCCTCTGGCAAGGTACATTCATGCATCACCTTCCAGATCCTTTGGATTGATCCACGTAACATTTACTGAGTCTGGCCTAAAATTTGGGTTCACATGAGAATTCTCAACAGATATGATGCTACCAGAATTAAGCATCAACAAACCAAGATAAGCGATCATGGCTCCATTATCACCCATAAAACGTTTTTCGGGAACATAAAAAGAAGCACCTCGTTCCTCACACATTATTTTCAGCATTTCCCTCAGGCGCATGTTAGCTCCTACGCCCCCTGCAAGCAGGACTTCTTTCTTACCGGTGTGGGCAAGTGCTCTTTCTGTCACTTCCACAACCATGGAAAAAGCTGTTTCCTGAAAAGAATAGCATACATCTTCAAGGCTCGCCCGGGTAAGAGCATCTGTGGCAGCCGTGGAAAGCCCGGAGAAAGAGAGATCCATGCCCTTCACCACATATGGCATTGGAATGAAATTTTTTGCATTTCTAGCCAGTTCTTCTATCTTCGGACCACCGGGATGAGTAAGCTTTGCACTTCTGGCAAACTTATCCAGCGCATTTCCCAGACCAATATCCAATGTCTCACCAAACACCCGGTACTTTCCCATATTATATGCCAGTACCTGTGAGTTGGCACCACTGACATACAAAGTCACAGGATCCCTGGCTGGAGTCTTCCAGCGGCCAATTTCTATATGGGCAAGACAATGATTGACTCCAATAAGAGGCACATCAAGACTCAGGGAAAGAGCGCGTGCAGCCGTGGCAACTGTGCGCAGACAGGCACCAAGACCCGGACCCTGCGAAAAGGCTATGCCATCTATCATAGACGCGGATATACCTTTCTTTCTTCCTTCTTCAAGCAGTTTTCCTATTACATGTGAAGCGAATTTAGCATGGTGCTGTGCAGCTTCCCTAGGGTGGATACCTCCAATTGGCGGCACATACGTATGCTTAACCTCAGCAATAACATCCTTCTCATTGACTAGAGCTGCGCTGAGATTCCATGCAGTGCCCTCTATTCCAAGAACTGTTCCTTTCATTGCTATCTGGTAAAGGATGGAATGCAGATTAACCTTACTCTTTCTTCAGGTACTCATATCCAACTGCAAGGACTCCTGCCAGTATAAAAGCAATGATTATTGTCCATATCCCTGACTTTTTCGGCTGTATTTTCTCCAGGCCGACATCGCTTATACTAGTAAATAGTGTATCTGTATCATTACTCATAATAGAGGGAAGTGGATGCTCAGCTGTGATTGCAAATGGAGAGAATCCAGGAGTCTGAGCTTCGAATATTGAAAATCTGGTAGTGTTGCTGTCCATGTTAGTAGGCAACACTTGCCATGCCGTACCATTATATCTCTGCAATTTTACATCTGCGGGGCTTACCCCCATCTCCTTGATCCATGAATTGTTTACCTGGAACTTAATCCAAGGATCCTTGATATTATCTGAAGTAGCAAAACCAGCCTTGCCTACCCATATGTTGACATATTTGTATACAAGCCCTTCGGGTTCGTCCTGCACAAGTTTTGATCTGTTGTTCAGAACTTCTATGGTCGAGGTAATCTCACCAGAATTCTTAAGGGAATAGAAGCTAACTGATTGAATATCATTGCCAGCTCTTGTGAACTCATAGGTTACATTGGAATTAATTCTGATATATTCACTATCTGCGTCTTTTATTGCTACATTTATAAAATCCTCAACACTACTTGCACCGCCACCACCACTACTGCTAGTTTTTTTACTACTGCTTTCCCCGCTACTTCCTCCTCCACCACTACCTGAAGAAGATGTTGTCAGGCTAATACTTACTGCTTCACCTTTCAATCCATTTTCATTGTACGGGATAAGAGTATAATTATAAGTTGTAGAGCTGTTCAAATCACGATGTACATAAGCTGATTCCGTTACATTATCGAGGAAAATTCCATTCAGACTTATCTGAACCGTTGCAGTATCTTCAGAAGCATCCCATTCAAGCGTGATCAAGTTGACCTTAATGTTCTTTCCGACTACATTTGAAATTACAGGTAGTTTCAGTGTAGTGGCTGAATCTGTTGCCTGTGTAGTATTGATGTTTCCCGAAGTATCTACCGTTTCGATACTGATGGTATGTATTAGCCCATTGCTAAGTTCCGTTGCATTATAATAGTTGTTAGGGATGCTTGTGACAAATGAACCATCTATATATATCCTCACATTATTGAAATCTGAATCGGTGGGATTAGTCCATGTCCAGTATATCCAGCTTGCACCTATATCGCTTTCCTCGATATTTGTTACAGATGATGGAGGCGTTCTGTCTGTGATCTTGGTGGTTGCTGAATCGCTTATACTAGCCGGATTAATGTTCCCGGAAGTGTCCACGGTTTTGACAACAATCGTGTGAGTTGTACCTTCAAGAAGCCCAACTGCATTATAAAACGTATCAGATGTAGTTGTGACAAATATACCATCAAAGTATACCATAACGTGTTCAAAATCATCTTCTTTTGGGTTTGCCCATGTCCATCTAATCCAGTCCAAGCCTGCACTGCTCTCTTTAAGACCTGTTACAGGTGATGGGGGCACCATATCTATTAAGACTTTAGTTGTTGCAGAATCACTCACCAGTGTAGGATTAATGTTTCCAGTGGTGTCTACTGTTTCTATACTGATAGTATGTGAAGTTCCGGCAGCAAGTCCGGTAGCATTATAAAAAGCATTAGATGTGCTTCTGATAAATACACCGTCAAGGTACACCATCACATGACTGAAATCTGTATCATTTGGATTATTCCAAGTCCACCTGATCCAGCTTGTACCTGAACTGCTTTCCCTGAGGTCTTTTACAGTTGATGGGGGAGTGTGATCCACTACTTTAATTTTTGCTGCATCGAATATTGTTTCAGCTGCTTTAATATCTTTAACCGCTTGGTTGACTTGGTCCTGAGTTGCATTGTCATCACTAGCAACTGATTTTGCTTTGTCGATTGCCACATCAAAAGCATCTATAGCTGATTGCGGATATTGACCAGGTTCAATTCCTGCAACTGCACTTTGCGCTTTTACAGATGCTGAAGTAATAGCCGATATCAATTCACCCTTATCAACAGTTACATTATCTGCTAAGCCCGTTTCAGCGTTCATTACAACCAAAAGCAATATTAGTCCAGAGTAAACTAACCACAATACTGAATAGATTAATCCACTTAACTTGATTAGCATTGCTCACCACTCCACAAGTTAGAGAGGACTTAAACCTAAGATCAACCCACGACCCCCAGTTGATCTTCTAGCTGATTAGATAAATGATAAATAAATTGAGGAAATTACCTCTTATATCCCATATTAAGTTGAATCAAACAGATATTTATAACTATAGGTTTGAACATTTTATGTAGATTCCCCCGAATATTTTGTACAGGGGAATACACATTAATTTAGGTAGCCTTTTTTAAAGTACTTGTATCCAAATGCAAACATAATGGCCAGTATATTGATCATAATATAGATCCATACCGTGGATCTTTCCGATTGTGTTACTGCCATAGAGATATCTTCTACTTGAGCAAGCTCTTCTAACTGAGTAACACCCCTCTGGATATTCTCGCTGCCAGTGGATACAAAAGTCTTTTTGACAGTTATCGCAAAGGGAGAGAATCCTGGGGTCTTGGCTTTGAAAACTGTATAGCCCTCATTGCTACTTTCCAGTGTGGTAGGAAGCACTTCCCATGCAGTTCCATTATATCTTTGCAATTTTACTTCTGCAGAGCTTACACCCATTTCTTCGATCCATGAATTGTTCACTTTGAACTGGATACTAGCATCCTTGATGTTTCCTGATGTGGCAAATCCAGCCTTTCCAACCCAAATGTTGACATATTGATATATGAATCCTTCAGGGCTGCTATTTACCAGCTTAGACCTATTGTTCAGCACTTCTATAGTGGAAGTTTTCTCTCCAGAGTTCTTAAGGGAATAGAAGCTAATCGACTGTATAGGATTCCCTTCTCTTAAAAACTCATAGCTGACATTTTCATTTATTTTTAGATGTTGAGTATCAACATCTTTTGTTGCTAAGTTGGAAAAATCCTCAACACTACCTGCACCGCTGCCTCCAGCACTGCTACTACTCTTTTTAGTGCTACTGCCACCGCCTCCTCCCCCACTTTTGCTAGGAGATATAGTTGTGAGGCTAATGCTTACTGCTTCACCTTCAAGTCCATCGTTAGCATAAGGAACTAAAGTATAGCTATAAGTAGTGCCACTTTCGAGGCCGTTGTCTATATAGGATATTGAGCCATTTACAGTTCCAAGGATCGTATCATTCCTGCTTATTTTTACACTTGAAGTGTCATTGGAAGATGACCACACCACTGTTATCGAGGTAGTTGTAATATTTGTGCTCGATAGGTTAATGATTTTGGGATGGGCAATCGCTGTAGTTGCCGAATCTACAACCATTTCAGAATCAACATTTCCTTCAATATCAACAGTTTTAATACCTATGGTATGTGTGGTGCCCCCAACCAGCCCGGTTAATTCGTAATAGTTGTTGGAAGTCATTGTGACAAATGAATTATCGATGTATACTATAACATGGCTGAAGTCAGGATCTGTTGGATTTGTCCATGTCCATCTTATCCAGGTTGATCCTATAGCACTG
>DAKU01000133.1:382-9443 GCA_002508425.1 Methanosarcinaceae archaeon UBA470 | reverse complement strand
GATGCTTTCGGTTCACTGCTTCAGCATTTCACAGGTTCTAAGGAACATAATGTAAAATTGCGTAAGATCGCCCTCTCAAAGGGCTTGCATCTTAGTGAATATGGATTAAAAAATGCTGCCACCCAAGAGCAAATACCTTTCTCCACGGAACATGAACAATATGAGAGGCTCGGACTTCAGTTCATTCCACCTGAACTGCGTGAGGACAGGGGTGAAATAGAAGCAGCAATAGAAAAGAAGATCCCGAGACTAATAGAGGTCAGTGATATAAAAGGTGATCTTCATGTGCATTCCAACTGGAGTGACGGGCATAATACAATAGAGGAAATGGCTCTTGCAGCAAGGGCTCTTGGATATGAATACCTAAATATCTCTGACCACTCTGCGTCTTCTAAGATCGCAAACGGACTTTCTGAAAAAAGGTTGCTTGACCATATCAAGGAAATAGAGAGACTTAATGAGAGCATCGAAGGCATACGTATATTTTCAGGTACCGAATGCGATATACATCCCGATGGAACACTAGACTACAGTGATGAATTGCTGGAGCAGCTTGACATAGTTGTAGTGGCTGTACATGGTTCAGTTGAGCAGGATAGTAAGACCATGACACAGAGGATCGTAGCTGCATTGGAGAACGAAAATGTACATGTCCTTGCACATCCCACAGGCAGAAAATTCGGACAGAGACTGCCCTTTATGATGGACATGGAAAAGATCATGGACACTGCCCTGGAGCATGGGAAAGTACTGGAAATAAATTCAGCTCCCCAGAGACTTGATCTTAATGATAGTAATGCAATTATGGCCAGGAAGATGGGGATAAAAATAGCCATTAATACTGATACTCATTTGTCGGATCAGTTCTACAATATAAGATACGGAGTTGGTACTGCAAGAAGGGCCTGGCTAACATCTGATGATGTTATAAATACGTTACATTTGAAGGATATATGCAAGCTCTTAGACATCTCTTAGGAAAAAAGGAGATGTTGAGGGGAAGGTCTTACCTTCCCAAGATTCATTTTCCAGATTGCAATTTGATGCGCTGGGCAAGAATGCATTTTCCACCACTTCTACCACCTAACGGATTGAATGTAGTTCCAAGGGAATTCATGCACCGCGCCATGACAGCAGATCCTCTTGCCAGGCCATCGTCCACAAACACAACACGTGCGTCTATATTGTGGTTGATTCCCAGTTCTTCAAGATATTTTAATACAAGCTTTGGCTTGTTGCCAGTAATTCCTGCGCGGCCAGTGATTCCAATAGCAGTGTTCTCAAACAAAAGTCCTTGTTCCTGTGTAACTTTTATAAGTCTTTGAATCACTCTGGCCATTACATCATCTATCACAGAAAAGAGAAAGCTAAGCCCATGTTTCTTGTAGATCTCCGCACCAATTGCAGTAAGCTTATCCATATCAGAGCCGTTGATCCCGACATCACAGCCTATGAGCACAACACCCATTTCCTCTGCTGCTTTAGGATTTACAGGGACGCTTCCGTATCTTTTAAAACCCTGGGGTACTTTTTCAATAAGTATGTATTGATGGATATTTTGCGAATACTCTAATATCTTTTTTCCCTTAAACATAGTAGAGAACTTGCCAAAAGAAATGCCAGGAAGTAATTTGAATTCAGCTGATGAACTTTTACGCAGCTCTGTGCTTGAAACAGTATCCTTTTCAATATTCTGAAATACTTCAAGAGCTGTGCCTTTTTGTGGATCTACTTTGCCTGTACCTTTGATAAGTGCATCTGGAATAGCGCCTGCATAGCCACAGAAGTTACCAATGGTCCTTGCATAGGGCAACTCCTGTCCAATGATCCTTCCATCCAGGGTAGTACCAAAGTCCATAGAGATACATGGGTTACGGAAATCCACGTCCACCCACTTGGCTCCCTCTTTGATACCTGCTGTTGCGAGTTCTCCTTCCATTTCATTGGCTACGATCTCCACGCCAGTAGCACCTTTTGGTGGCGTGACACTCGCAACTGCTCCATCAAATACAACCTTTTCTAATTTGGAGTATTTGCGAATCTTTTCCTGCATATTTAATACAGACATTGGTGGAGTCATACGGTTTGGAGGTACACCTGCCATAAGGCAACCTTCAGCCAGTGCTTTTATGAATTCACCCACCTCTTCGGGAGAATCAAAACCTGCAACAACACCTGTTGAACGTACTACAAAATGGATGTCAGTTTTTATGTCCAGATTTGCCTTTTCTACTGCACTTAAAAGTGTATCCCTTACAAGTTCAGCAATAGATTGCCTGGTGAGCTCTACACCACTGAGAGTTCGACCAAATATTTCCTCTCCTCTTCCAGGTGCCCTAACATCACGGGTCATGGTCACAGTTTTGGTGATCAGGCGTGTTTTTCCATCTTCCAGATTCGTGGCTGTAAGGATACATTTGGTAGTAGTGTTACCAACTTCTACTGAAGCTACAATGAAATATGCATTGGAACCGGACTTCAGATCGATCAACCGTACTGAAGGACTCTCTACTATTCTTGGTTTATGACCCATATTATAAACTCCTATTTGTGACCATCCATTAATGGTCTTAATCTTTGTAAAAGTAATTGCTTTGGTAATGCTCCGGAAACACGGTCGACTAAGTGGCCATGTTGGAAAAACAGCAATGTGGGGACGCTTGATATTCCCATATTCTGTGAAATTTTTGGATTCTGGTCTGTGTCAAGTTTACCAAACACGATCTTTCCCCGCAGTTCGGATGCAAGCTGATCGATAATTGGAGACAACATACGGCAGGGACCACACCACTGAGCCCAACAGTCTATTACTACTAAGGGATACTGAGATATGAACTGATTGAGACTGTCATCTGTGACAGTCATAGGTTCTGCCGGATATTGACGAGCTTCAAGGGAACGCTGGAGTTCCTGAAGTCTTTTCTTCCTGATTGATTCCAGATCATCCATGTTACTCATCCTCAAATGATTGTTCCATTTTATTAAAAGCCTAATCCTGTAGTGCTCATTAGGAGGAACAATAATCAATATGACATGTTAGGAAATAAAGTTTTGTATGGTTGTGCAATTATCATACAAAACAAAAATGGTGTTGCTTGATATCAGGTAGATAACTATACCGAAGCAAGAATATAAATCAGAAGGAAGTAATGAGAATTACATACTTCCATATTTATGTTCTATTGATCTACTAGATGGTTTGTTATATGAACACCTGGACAATTGAAAGGTTGCTAGGGCTGGACCCCTATGAGTTTGAAGAACTTCTTGGCCGGCTATTCATAAAGATGGGATACACATCAGAAGTCACCCAGAAGTCAAGGGATATGGGAGTGGATATTTTGATATCCATCGAGAACTTTGGCCTATCCCATACTTGGATCGTACAGGCCAAGCGCTATTCTGAACCAGTGGGCGTTAAGGAGATAAGAGAATACAGCAGTTTGCGCTACAGGGATAATGTTGATGGAGTTATCATAGCCACTACTTCAGGTTTTACGAAGGAGGCGCAAAAAGAAGCCTTAGAGCACAATGTGAAACTTCTTGATGGTCCGCTGCTTGTGAAGATGTTGAGCCATTACATGCCTGAAAACTTAGATATAAATTCGCAGCAGCGTTCAATTTCTGAAAATCAGGAATTCGTGAACATTAAAGGTACTGTTCTCAAGCAGGGAGAACAAATGCTTGGAGAGACAGAAGTTATCTTCAAGGGTGAAAGAGGCTCAATGGCCTGTACCAACAAACGTATCTTTTTGATAAAAAACACAACTAATCTCCTATCTAAAAGAAGAGATGTCCTGTGTTCACTGGAAGTTAAGGATATGCTGGGCTGGGCGCAGGAAATGCCATCTTTCTACCTGGTGATGGGAGGTAAAGAGATAACGGTAATGAGCATGCGGGCCAGAAAGCCAGAACAGGCAGCAGAGATGTTACAATGCCTTCAGCAGGAATATATACGAGGGGAGCACCTGCTAAAGTTTGAGAGAACAAAAGATGAGTTCATAGTGCTTACAAATAAGAGAATATCAAAAAATCAGTATTCAGGCGTTTCAAGGGAAATAAGCTTGAAACATACGCTAGGCACTGAGATAAAAGGAGGAGGGATTTTAGGCCGAAGTAAGCTTGTACTTAATGGAAATATGAACGAAAATACCCGCATTGAACTTAATTGTGGAGATCTTGTATTGTGGAAGGAAGCTATAGAAGCAGCTATCAGAGTAAGTTGAATTTACATATTGAGATTATTTTGAGATTAAGGTGTTGATATTTATGTCCCCAGGGAACCCTGCTATGACTCCATCACCCCATATCAATACAGTAAAAATCATATATTTTTCCGGCACTGGAAGCACGGCCAGGGTTGCTGATGCTTTTGAAAGTGAACTGACTAAGCGTGGTATATCTGTTATAAAGTCCGAGATTAAGCAAGGAAACATTTGCTCTGATGAAAAGGAGGATCTACTGATATTGCTGTATGCCGTGCATGCATTCAATGCTCCAAGAATCGTATATCAGTGGATTGACAGTCTTTCTGGTAAGAGGGAAATTCCCACAGCAGTGATATCCGTCTCCGGGGGTGGAGAGATTACACCAAACACAGCATGTCGCTTAAGTTCCATACGCAGGCTGGAAAGGAAAAATTACAGAGTAGTTTATGAAAAAATGATAGTCATGCCTTCGAACTGGGTCATGAAAACAGATGATGGACTGGCTATCAGGTTACTTAATATATTGTCATCGAAGGTAGAGCGTATTGTTGATGACCTTTTACAAGGAGTTGTACGCAGAACCAGACCAAAGTCTATAGACCGTGTTTTCTCCAGAATTGGAGAAATGGAAAAAACCGGAGCAAGATTCTTTGGCAGGAATCTCCGGGTAAATGTAAAATGCAATAGCTGTGGCTGGTGTGTAAAGAACTGCTCAGCAAATAACATCACAATGCTGGATAACAAACCGGTGTTTGGAGAGAGATGTATCCTTTGCTTGAAATGCATTTACGGCTGTCCCAAACAAGCTATTGAGGCAAGAACTCTCAAATTCATCATCCTGAAAGAAGGGTACGATCTGAAAGCTCTTGAAAAAAGAATGCATGGTATTCAACCAGCTGCGGTAGAAGATCTAGCGAAAGGATACATCTGGAAGGGAGTAAAGAAATATTTGCTTGAAGATTGATTTAACAGTATCCAGTAAATGAGAAACTTACACTAATGTACTTGCATAAGGATATTATAGTCAGCCAACCAAACCATTAATGGATCACGAATAACAAAATTGGTGATATCATGGCACAAGAAGTAATCAACATAAGGGGAATGATGTGCGGACACTGTCAGTCAACTGTTGAGAAGGCTATAAAGGCAATTACAGGAGTAAAAAGCGTAAAAGTTGACCTCGGAAATAAGCAGGCAACTGTAGAGTATGATCCTGCTATCACTGACATCAACAAGATCAAAAAGGCTGTTACAGACGCAGGATATGAAGTTGTAGCTTAATATGTCTAACATAAGGTTGCATGAAAACCAAATTCAAAGTTTACGGCATGACCTGTATGCACTGTCATAAGCGTGTGACAGAGGCAGTTTCCAAGGTAGCCGGGGTCAATTCAGTAGAAGTACAACTTGAAGATGAAAGTGCTACAGTTGACTTTGACCCGGCAAAAACTGACCTTGGGATCATAAAGCAAGCAGTGGTGGCGGCAGGTTATGAGACTGGCGAGGAATTTTCTACAGTTGATGAGCAGCAGGCATGTCCTTTGCCCATACCTGAAGAAGACGAAAAGGATATAAAAAAGATCGAGCCGGGTAAACTTGAAGACATCACTCTTAAAGTATCAGGGATGCAATGCTCTGCCTGTGCTCTTAACATCGAACGGGCCCTCAAAAAGCTGGAGGGTGTGGCTTCTGCTTCTGTGAATTTGCCAATGGCAAGGGCTTATGTTTCGTATGATCCTGCACTTGTGGGTCTGAAAGAGATAGAAGATGTCATCGAATCCATTGGATACAAAGTTGTAAGGGATAGCCTGAGCTTTAAGATAGATGGCATGAAATGTGCTTCATGCGCCCTGAACGTGGAGAAGGTGCTCAAAAAGCTCGATGGCGTGGATTCCGTAAGCGTGAATGTCTCTCTTGGGAAGGCCCATGTGGAATACAACTCATCGCTGGTTTCCCCCGAACAGATGAAAGCAGCTGTGGATGGCATCGGATACAAAGCATCCCTGGATATGGACAGGAAAGCTTTGGAAGACAGGGAACGTAAGGAAAGGGAAGAAGAAATCAGGCAGCAGAAAAGAAATCTGCTTATAGCTGGCGGTATGGTCATCCCGGTTATGCTTGGAAGCATGAAAATGGGATTCCCGCAGCTGTTATCCTTTGTGCCGGATATCCTGACAAATGGCATCGTGCTGTTTCTGCTCACCACAATAGTAATGATATTTCCGGGCAGGCAATTCTTCGAAGGTACCTACAAAGGTCTGAAACACGGAGTTACAGACATGAATTTGCTCATCGCCACTGGTACCGGAGCAGCCTATGTGATCAGTGTGGCATCCTCGTTCCTTGATCTGGGACCTGGTTACCACCACATGTATTATGATACGGCGGTCATGCTAATCGCTTTCATTGTACTGGGAAGGTATCTGGAAGCCAGGGCAAAGGGCAGGACATCTGAATCCATTAAGAAACTCATCGGCTTGCAGGCTAAGACTGCACGTGTACTTGTTGGAGAAGAAGAGAAGGAAGTCCCTGTGGAAGATGTGCAGGTAGGAGACATAGTGGTGGTCAGACCCGGAGAAAAACTGCCGGTGGATGGTGTAGTAGTACAGGGAGGATCAGCTGTCGATGAATCCATGATAACCGGGGAGAGCATCCCTGTGGAGAAAGCAGCTGGAGATACTGTCATCGGAGCCACCATCAATAAAAGTGGTTACCTGCAGTTCAGGGCTACAAAGGTTGGTGCTGACACTGCCTTAGCACAGATCATCGAGCTGGTTGAGAACGCCCAGACATCAAAGGCTCCCATCCAGCGGATCGCTGATGTAGTGGCAGGAAATTTCATCCTGGCTGTGCATATCATTGCTCTTGCAGCTTTCTTCTTCTGGTTCTTTATCGGATACGAAAGATATGACGTAACTTCTGTTTCCGGTATAACAAGTCCTTTCCTCTTTGCATTGCTTATTTCCATCACAGTGCTGGTCATATCCTGTCCCTGTGCCGTGGGGCTTGCCACGCCTGCAGCGATCATGGTGGGTACGGGCAAAGGCGCAGAGAATGGTATTCTTATCAAGGGTGGAGAAGCTCTGGAACTTACCCAGAAAGTAAATACCATTGTTTTTGACAAGACCGGCACACTCACAAAAGGTAAACCTGAGCTTAGGGATATTGTACTTACTGCAGGCCATAATGAGAATGAAGTGCTTGTAATTGCAGCAACTGCCGAGAAGGGATCGGAGCATCCTCTTGGTGAGGCTATTGTCAGGGCAGCTCAAGAGAAGCAGCTGGAAATTGGAAATACGGAGAATTTCAGATCGATTGCAGGACAAGGCATCGAGGCTATAATAAATGGCAGTACAGTGTTGCTTGGAACCCGCAGGTTAATGAAAGACAATGGTGTTGAGATCTCTTCCATCAATACAGATATGGAAAAACTTGAAGCCGAGGGTAAAACTGCCATGATAGTTGCAAAGGAAAGAACGGCTATCGGGATCGTTGCCGTTGCGGACACTATCAAGGAGAACTCAAAAGAGGCCGTTCAGAAAATCCGGAAAATGGGAATCGAAGTTGTGATGCTCACCGGAGACAACCGGAGGACCGCTGAAGCAATTGCAAAAGAAGCAGGGATTGATAGGGTACTTGCTGAAGTGCTGCCTGAGGACAAAGCTTCCGAGATAAAGAAACTGCAGGAAGAAGGACGCATTGTTGCCATGGTAGGTGATGGTATCAACGATGCACCTGCGCTGACCCAGGCTGATATCGGCATTGCTATGGGTGCAGGTACAGACATTGCCATGGAATCGGCAGGTATCGTGCTCATCAAAAATGACCTTAGGGATGTGGTGGCTTCAATTACTCTTAGCAAGCTTACCATGAACAAGATCAAGCAGAACCTGTTCTGGGCTTTCGGATATAACAGTATAGGCATACCCATTGCTGCTGGAGTTCTATTCCCGTTGTTTCACAAGATACTGATTACTCCTGAACTTGCTGCAGCTTTCATGGCTATGAGTTCGGTATCTGTCACAACGAACTCACTGCTGATGAAAAGGAGCCGGATAAAATAAGGTGATGATTGGTATGGATAAAAGTTCAAACAATAAAGGAAAATACTCACTTTTTGCCAGCATCCTTTCTTCACTTTTGCTTATGATCATTTTTGCTGGACTTGCTGTGATGATGAATAGTTCCAGGACTGTGCCACTGTACAGTCAGGTGGATATCATTGCAGGTATGGTGTTTGTATTTATTTTGAGCATGATCGTATCAGCTTCTTTGTGGCCGGATATTATTGAGAAAAAGATACGTTGACCCTCAAAATAATGCATATTTACTTTTTTGGAGGGAGTCCTCATGAAAAAAAGCAACATCGAAATAGTTACTGATGATTTCACTTTAAGGTCATGGGAAGATGGAGATGCAGAGATGCTTGCAGTTATTGCGAACAATAAAAAAATAGCCGATAATTTAAGGGATGGTTTTCCGAATCCATATTCTATTGACGATGCCAGGAAATTCATTCACCTATGTAGGCAGAGTGAAAATATTTCCAGAGCATTCGCTATTGTAATAAATGGTGTTATCGTAGGGAGCATAGCTGCGTACTTTAAGGAAGATGTACAACGCAAGAATGCAGAACTCGGTTATTTTCTGGCTGAAGAGTATTGGGGAAAGGGGCTCATGCCAAAGGTGGTCAGGTACATGACACAGTACTTGTTCGAGAACTTTGACATTATTAGGGTTTATGCACAGCCTTTTGCCAGAAATACAGCTTCAAGAAGAGTCCTTGAAAAAGCAGGTTTCAGGCTTGAAGCTGTCCTAAAAAGTAATATTATCAAAAACAATGTTGTGCA
>DAKU01000133.1:0-346 GCA_002508425.1 Methanosarcinaceae archaeon UBA470 | reverse complement strand
AACGGGATTATATGAGAGAATACAATTACAAAAAAATTGATGCTTTTACGTCAGAAAAATCTCTGGGTAATCCTGCAGCATGTATTTATCTGGATGACAATCAAACGCTCACGGATGAGGAAATGCTGAATATTGGAAAGCAACATAAAGGGTTTGTATCAGAGGTTGTATATTGCAAAAAATCCCACAAATTCCAGTTTGAGCTTACATACTATTCTTCAGAGTGTGAAGTAGATTTTTGCGGACACGGAACCATTGCCTGCATGTACAGCCTACTTAAAAGCACTCCACAGCTCCTTTCCATTGATGAATTGCTCATACATACCCGTAAAAAAGGTGCTTTGAA
>DAKU01000115.1 GCA_002508425.1 Methanosarcinaceae archaeon UBA470 | reverse complement strand
AGCAGTTTCCTTGTCTGGTCTCTGTTTATCTCATGCGGGTCCATCTCTCCGTCAAGGCCTGAAGCCTTGCAGATCTCTTCTGCTGTAAGATGGCCTATTTTTGAGAACGAATATCGGAGAAAAGGTGTCAGTTTTTGCCTTTCAGTATACCGGAGCATCTTCATGAGTGTTCCCAGTTCTATCCCATGAGGATGAGGCAGTATTTCCTTTGCAGCTACAGGTATCTTATCTGTTGCCCTTTCAAACACGATCTCATTTTTATCCGGTTCTATGAGCTTAATACGTGCATGAGGGTTTACTATAGCCGTCGCTTTGAGATACTCGTTTACTGATTGTCTTCTACCTTTCACATAAGAAGCTTCCATCTCCAGTTCAATACGAGTTCCATGATGCCGGTCCCAATCAATTATTTCTTCTTTTAATATCTCGGGCTCGTTAGTACTGGTATTAATCATTAGCTCGTAATAATGTGCGGGCTTTCCTTGTCCAATTTTTGAGATGATTTTAGTGGGGTGCCCTGAAGTCAGTTGTGAATAGAGTACAGATGCGGATATTCCTATACCTTGCTGTCCTCTGCTTTGTTTCAGGGCATGGAATCGCGATCCATAAAGCAGCTTTGCAAAGACCTTTGGTATCTGTTCTTTCACTATGCCAGGTCCATTATCTTCAACAATGATCACCACGCTGTCTTTGTCAGATCTTTCGATCTGTACAAGGATGTCCGGTAGGATCTCTGCTTCTTCGCAGGCATCAAGTGAGTTATCTACAGCTTCCTTTATCGTTGTGATGAGGCTGCGGGGAGCTGAGTCAAATCCGAGAATTTGCCTGTTCTTTTCGAAAAATTCAGCTACACTTATTGACTTCTGATTTTTTGCAAGTTCTTCTGCAATTGGAATATCCATCTATTATCATCCTTATTAAAGCAAGTCAGCTAACAGTATAATCTATATAAAAAGCACATTATATAAATATGCTCTGCACTATTTTTATTTGAGCTCTGCGCCAACTATGGTTTGTGTAGCTGTTACGAATTCATTTTCTCTGATGTTATCGACTATATTATTCAATGTGCTGAGGTCTTCCACATCCACAATTACGACAAAGTCATACTCTCCAAAAACATGATATATGTCCTTGATACCTTCAATACGGTGTAATTCATTGTAAGCTGCCCTTTCCTTTCCAGGCAATACATTTACCATTGTGACTCCAACTACGGTAATACTACATACCTCCTTAATTCTATCTCATATGCCGAATATTTATGCTAAAATCGAGTATATGGAATAGTTCAGAAACGATTTATTATGAAATAGGAGAACCTGAATAAATATAACTCGGTTCGGATATGGGCTGTATCCTAAATTCGAAAAAACTCACTTTATGTATCTTCCTGCAGAACTGCAGATATATGTCGATTATGCTGGCCTCGATTTTGATGCACTGATCCTAATCTAACAATCTGATCGGGAACTCTCATTAAGTAAAAATTATAGCCGCCTGGACTCAAGACTTTGGTTCTTATGTTAGGAACCCGGCATTATCTTCAATGAATGATTTGGAATTTCCTCGGTTATTTGCAGTGCATCAAATGGAGGTGATTTCTACTGTACTAGAAAGACCTCTTCTATTATCACAGACAGTATATAGTTAATTTTATATATAATTAACACTATTTATCTGTAAATGAGCGGGTACCTATTCTTTTATAACAACCCCCACTCCCCAGCCCGCTCATTCTCCACTCTGATTCTTTACATTTGTTGAATATGTGCATTTCTTTTCTCTCTATCTATTTTATATATTTCCTATTTCTTGCAATTTCTCATCATAATGATGACAATAATGAGAAATTTTATATACCATTAATACGTATCAAGTTACAGAGCGGGATTCTCCTCTTTCTTACAATAACCCCACTCCCCCCGCTCATACTCCACTTTCCCTTCACTTATTTCTTTTGATTATGAAGCAAACTCAAAGCTCAAGGTTATTTTGAAAATTCTTCTCATATTTTTGACAAAGCTTGGATTTTACCAAAGCAAGAGATGTACATTTTACGTGTTATTCTGATTTATCCAAAAAAGTAGGAGTTTTAGAGCAGTTTTTCTAAAACTCAAATGATCAGAAATCAAATAATGTCTTCTGAGGCTTATTTTGTACTCTGGTTGTAGTTTCATTATTCTGGACTATCGCTGTATTACTTCCTTTTTCTTTAGAGTCCTTTTCTTCAGCGGCGATTATGTCAGCAAGGTTTGTTTGCTTTTTATCCATTACAGGATTTTGTTTATCAGGAACTCTAAAGAATGTAACTTCTGTTTTCCCTTTCTCTTTTCTTAGCTTCTGTGCATCGTCATAAATCTTTTGAATCTTTTTTGTCACTTTCGATGCACCTGTCATGAAGATAAGTTCATCCAGATCTAGTTCTAATTCAGCTACCACTGCAGGAGCATAATCTTGGTCTTCAAGCAATATATTGTAGATACAGGCTATTTCGGTCCCCGAGTAGCGCATTGATTCATGACAGTGATCTGCTATCTTTGCTGCAACGTTATTACGCATGTTTCTTCTTGCCTTCAGCTGTCCCATACGACGCCACAGAGAAGGTGGGCTGAACTTAACAAAACCACGTTTTGGTTGAGACTTCGAAACAACTGTTCCACAGGTCATGAGCACACTCGCATAGCGCCACATAAGGTAATTCTGCCTTTTTTGAACTCTTCCAAGAAACAGATCTGCCCGCGATATATATTCATATCCTTTTTGGATCTGATCTGTGATGAATCCCTCTTCTTTGCCAGCATATTGAATGGGAAGGTTTTCATCGATCCAGTGGACCAGATCCTCGGGGCTTTCATCAAGGCCGTATGTTGCCTCCAAAGCAGCTTTCACATCAGTTCCCTTGAATATCCTTTCCATTACCTTGAATACGGATTCTTTATTATCTCTCTCTGCAGTTGCAATGTCTGAGATATTAATCTCATTCCTGCCCATTGCAACTGCCTGTAGGTCATTGATGGCGCTGCGCATATCTCCATCTGCATTTTCAGCGATCTTTTCAATGATGCCGACACCACACATCAAACCTTCTTTGAATGCTATTTGTTTTAAAGCCTGTATTATAGAACGTGACTGCAAGGCATTGAATTTGATCTCCAGAACATTCGATCTGACTGAGGATGGTATTCCATAAGCATCATTGGCAATTAGTACTATAGGCTGACCTGTAGTTTTTATTATGTCTCCTATTGCCTTTGCACCGCCACGGTCACTTGTTCCATGCATGTTATCGGCTTCATCAAGTACAATAAGCCTCTTTGAAGATATACCATCTAAGGTGCTCATTCTAGAAGCTGAGCCTGCAATTCTTTCTATCACGTCAGCTGTGCGTTGGTCGCTAGCATTGAGTTCTATAGCTTCCCATCCCATATCTATTGCTAATGCATAGGCTGTTGATGTCTTACCAACGCCAGCTGGACCATGGAGGAGCACTGCCTTTTGTTCCGGTGTTCCATCTAGCCACTGCTGAGCCCATAATTTAAGTTGTCCAGTTGCAGTAGGGTTTCCCACTACATCAGCAAGGCTTTTCGGCCTGTACTTTTCAGCCCATTCTTTCGCTGTGGTCATTTAATCATATCCAATGAAGGGAAACTAATTAATGTTTTCATCCCTTTGTTGGTTGTGCTTGATATTAATAATTGTAGGTACTTTTCATGTCGCTCCTGAACACGCCTGACCTTCTGGAAGTTATTCGTAAAAAAGCTATTCAGAACAGGGCTAGAGTAGCTATTGGTGTAAGAGATCCCACTAAAAAGATCATTAAAAGCGCTGAAGAAGCCAATGATCAGGGTTTTGCAGAGGTTGTATTGGTTGGTGATCAACGGGAGATTGCTTCTTTAGGTACGCATCTTGAAGTGGTGGGAACCAGTGAACCAGAAAAAGTGATAGTGGACCTTTTGGTCTCAGGTTATGTGGATGCTGCTGTAAGGGGCACAGTTCGAGCTTCAGATACTTTGTCTTACCTTAAAAAGACCCTTAATATGGATAAACTACATCGTGTGGCTTTGCTCACCACTGCCGAAGGAACTCCTTTTTTTATTGCACCGGTTGGTATAGATGAGGGTGAAGACCTCGTTGATAAGATGGAATTTGCAAGACTCGGATCAGAACACATACGCAGGTTTGGGATTGAACCTGTAATTGGTTTTCTATCAGGTGGTAGAATGGGCGATGTGGGGCGTAATAGCAGGGTGGATCGTACACTGGCAGATGGGGAATTCCTATCCAATCGTCTGAACGAAATGGGCATAAAAGCAAAGCATTATACTATTCTTATTGAAGATGCCATCAAAGAAGCAAATTTCATCATTGCTCCGGATGGTATTTCGGGAAACCTTGTCTTCCGCACACTTGTCTTTTTGGGATGTGGTGATGGCATGGGAGCACCTGTCCTGATGGACAAATATGTTTTTGTTGATACTTCAAGGGTAGGTGGGCATTATACTAAAGCCATTATGGTTGCTGGTGCGCTCGCCAATATGAACAAAAGCAAGGGGTGAAACGATGAAAGCAGTGCTAATAGAAGCCGATACTATCGCTTCGGCCTGGTCGCGGCTGATATATGAAATTTACACGAATGGGGAAGACCACAAACCGGATTACAGTACGGGTACTCGTAGACTGCATGCAACTGTGATCATTCGTAATGTGGATACGGATCAGGTAAATTCCTTTGTGCCATTTGG
>DAKU01000161.1 GCA_002508425.1 Methanosarcinaceae archaeon UBA470 | reverse complement strand
ATGCGGGGGGTGGGATTCGAACCCACGAATTCCTACGAAACAGGGTCCTAAGCCCTGCGCCTTTGACCTGGCTGGGCAACCCCCGCACAAAAAGAATATGTTGTAAATAGAGACTTCACATATTAATATTGCGGAATCAGATCAATTTCAAGTCGTTTTGTAGCAGATTACTTACATCTACACATCTTATTCTCCCCTCGTAACTCCTTTAGTTCTTCGGCAAGCATCACCATCACTATGAAGAACATCACGTAATCGGCTATCGGGGTTGCAAACCACACGCCTTTGAGCCCAAAGACCATGGGCAATGTGAACAAAAGCGGTAGCAGGAATACAAAGATCTTGCCCAGGTGGATGAAAAGAGCAGACCTGACCCGGTTTATGGACTGGTAGTATGTGGCGTTCACAACCACAACGCCCTGTACAAGCAAAGAAAGCACGAATATCCTCATGCCATCCACAGTAACCCCAAGGAGAAGAGGATCACCAGGGGTGAAAAACTGCACCACCTTTTCAGGGAACAGGAAGAAGATCAGAAATCCCAAAGCACCCACAGCAACACATGTTACCATGGCAAATTTCAGAGTCCTGCACACCCGGTCATACAGACCCGCACCGTAATTGAATCCTATAATCGGCTGCACCCCCATAGCTATCCCCTCAAACAGCATGTAGAATATGGAGAAAGAATAACCTATGATACCGTAAGCCGATACATCCGCATCCGAACCATATTTCAAAAGCACGAAATTATGTGCAAAAAACAGCACAGATACCGATAACTGCATGGCAAAGGAAGGCAGCCCGCTTTCCAATATCTTCTGCACGGTTCGCGGTTCAAACCTGAAATTCCCAAGGCTCATTTTCAAACCTGCTTTGCTGCTAAAGAAATGCAGCGTCAAACGAACCGCACTCAGAGCGAATGCTATTACCGTTGCAATGGCTGCCCCGGACACTCCCATACCCATTTTCATGACAAAGACATAGTCAAGGACCAGGTTGGTCAATACGGAAATCACCATGATGTTCATGGCGATCGTAGGATAACCATCGTTCCTCACAAGTGGGTCAAGAGTCATGGCAAGCAAGAAGAACACAGAACCTATGAATACCACACTCATGTAATCATTTGCCATATCCTGTACAACTACAGGCGCATCAAACAAACTTAAAAGCGGGTCACCAAATGCAAGACCCGCTATTGTGATTACAGCAGCTACAACGAACACAAGAGGAAAAACATTGGCTACAATCTTCCTTGCCTCGTCCTTGTTCGATCTGCCAAGCTCAAGAGCCACAAGGCTGGAAGAACCCATACCCATCATCACAGCTACAGCAACAATTAACATCACTGCAGGAAAAGCCAGAGTAACAGCTGCAAGACCCTGACTGCCCACGCCATTACCTATAAAATACCCATCGATTATGGTTTGTACACCAGCCACTACAATACCCAGGGTCGCCGGGAAGACAAACCTTCTAAAGAGCTTACCGATGCTTTCAGAACGCAGTTGATCTTCAGTTACCATTTCCATCCACATCAAAGTTTGCAGTGATTTTCTGCCACAGTGCCATGAAAAACTCTAATTGATGAAAATTGATTATTCCAATGGGTGTCATACAAACTCTTCATTAAGTAGTCATTTGAAATTTAGAAAATGTGAAAACGCCCTGCTCATATTAATAATTTCCCATTGAATGTAGTCTAAATGGTCTTGCATTAAGCAAGGAATAAAAAAGAGGATGATAAATAGTGGGAAATTCTGGATCCCGTATTTCACCCTATGGACTTTTTACTCTTCTCGAATACCCTATATGCCCTGAAAAGCATAAATCCAGAGAGCATAAATGCCAGTAGGTCTGACACAGGAAAAGCTGCCCAAGCTCCATTCAGGCCATAGAAACGGGGAAGCAGCACAACCGCGGGAATAAGGAACAGTAGCTGCCTGCTAATAGAAAGAATAAAAGCGGGTTTGGCTCTCCCTAATGCCTGGAAGAAGATCGATGCAACTACGTTCAGACCTATCAAAGGCGTTCCCAGAACCATGATTACTAAAGCATTTTTCCCCATTTCCAAATATGCTGGATCTGCACTGAAAATAATAAGAAGTTTTTCTGCGAATATATAAATTATTAACAAGCCAACCAGCCCAAAGGTTGTTACCATCACTAGGGACATTTTCACAGCTTCTACTATTCGATCATATTTCTGTGCTCCGTAATTAAATCCGACAATCGGTTGTAAACCAAAGCCCATACCCAGAAGAGGTAGGAAGATAAAAGAATTGATCTTCATTACTACACCAATAACAGCAATTGCGACATCTCCTCCATAAATTGCAAGCACATTATACACGGAAATCATCATGACACTGTTTGAACATTCCATTATAAAGGACCCAGTACCAATAGCCCCGATTTCCCTAATGATTTTAGGATCTGGTTTCAATGTTTGTAACCTGAAATGAATAGCTCCTTTTCCTTTTAGATAATATAGCAGGAGCCAGATCGAAACTACGGCTTGTGACAATACGGTTGCAATTGCAGCCCCTTCGACGCCCATCCCGTAACCAAACATGAAAATTGGATCAAGTAATATATTGAGACCGCCTCCTACAAGCATAGCATTCATTGCAAGGCGGGAGTTTCCTTCAGATCTGATAATATTCTGAACAGCCACTCCAAAAACAAAGAAAATACCGCCTAAAATAATATACTTAAGGTAATCTCTGGCATAAGGCAGAACTCCATCAGTTGCTCCGAATACCTTTAAAATGGGTTCAAGATAAAGAAGACAAGGAACTGCTATAAGCACACTTAAAACCAAACTTAGGGAAAAGACGTTTCCCAGAACTCTTTCAGCTTTTTCATTATTTCGTGCTCCAAGAGCCCGCGAGATTATGGAAGATCCCCCTGTCCCGAGAACAATTCCAAAAGCCATTATTATCATCTGGACTGGAAAAGCTATAGAAAGTCCACCTATGGCCTGGACACTATTTGCCCCATACGCCATTCCCACGAAAAACGTATCCACTACATTATAAAGAGCCTGTACCAGCATTCCAATGATAATGGGAGTTGAAAGCTTAAACAGGAGCTTTCTTACATTATCTTTACCAAGAAAATCACTTTTTTCATCCATTTTTTCATCTCTGCAGTTTTTTATTTCATCTCATTCCACTCGCTTTATCAGAGGGGGGCTCGAACCCAGGCTCAAAAAGTTTAACCGCAGCTTTATGGATGAGAAGCTTAAAAATTTCTTTTTCCTCAAAGGTAAAATCCGAAAAAAGAAAATCTATCAAAGAGGCTTGTTTTTTAAAAATTATATCTCTCATTCCCTTCCCTTTTTCAGTAAGATAAACCTTGTAAGCCCGAAGGTCATTTTCATCCCTTTGCCTGTAAACATAGCCTTCTTTTTCAAGATCCTGGATAGATCTGGCACTTGTTGCTTTACTCACTTTCAGGCGTTTTGCAATGGCCTCTTGGGATACACCATCGTGGTGATACAAAAACAGTAAAAACTCAAATTGTCCGCTGCCGATATGATAAGCTTCGAGTTCTTTTGCCATATAGGCTAAATTGTTCCGCTGGATATGGGCAATCGAACCCAGTAACATTATTGCATTATCCATATTTTATCCTTCACTTTCATGAATTTGGCTGGATTTTATTGAAATTGAATAGATTAAATAAATAGTTGCATATGAAACCGAATTAATCCTTGAAGGAGAGGAGATAAGTATTCATTACAGCCCATAAATATTACTTTAAACTTTGATATCTAATAATTTAATTAAAGATACAAGGCCAATATGACCCCATATGAAACTATGGATGCACAATAGTTGTATAGAATATATAATAGTTTCGTATGAAACTAGAATAAAATTAAAATTCATATTTACATCCAAATTAGTATGATTAAATAAAATAATGCACAATAAACATAACACAAAAATTATTATTTCCCTTGTAAAGAAAATCTGCAAAAAATGCACATCAAGTAAATAGCAGTAATTTAATGCGATGTATCCTGTGCAATAGAAATGGAACAATCAGCTGTCTAAAATAAAGTGCAGAATGAAATCTGCACTTTTGCAATCCAGCTCAGGATATTACAACACCATATTTTGCAAATGCTTTGGAAAATGCCAGTCTGAGGTTTTCAGAATTGGTTTTAACCTCTGTTAAGTTACCGGAAGAAACTGAATTATTCAATACCACAATAGCATTATCAACCTGGCCAAGGACCTGCGCATAATTCTCATCTGCGCTTGATGGCTTGTCAGCATTTGTCACATTTTGCCATTCACTTTTCAATTTAGGGACATAGGTGGCAACCTTTTCTGTATCATTGGCATTTGCAGCACCTATAGCTTCTTCCATTGTTGCATGGAATACTGTAAGAAGATCACCCATGCGTATAACACCATTCCGTTCGTGCAGGCTATAAAATAGATCCCTCATTGGCTCAAGAGCCATGTG
>DAKU01000091.1:1173-16746 GCA_002508425.1 Methanosarcinaceae archaeon UBA470 | reverse complement strand
AATATCTTGGAGCAGATCCTGAGGACTGCATTGTTTTTGAGAATGCTCCCTATGGCGTGCAAGCTGCAAAAAATGCTGGTCTCTACTGTATCGGCATCCCCACTTATGTTGCCCCTCAACTTCTGGAAATGGCAGATAAAGTATTGGCTGATCATCTTAACTTGATGGAGTATCTCCATCTTTTGGTACAGCGTGGACCGGAATCTCCTTTTCCAGTAATTTTCTCATGAAAACAGCACCTTCAAGCTCATATGCCATATTTTTAAGCATATTAGTGTTATCTTTAATTTTTCTGCTGCCAAGCACTTCCTTGATCGACTTGAGCAATGAATCAGCGGTCATTTGATAATCCATTCTTTTTCCATATCCCATTTCATCGACTAGCTGTGCATTGTTCTCCTGTTCTCTTTGTCCCTCATCTGGAAATACCAGCATTGGAACTCCATAACTTAAAGTTTCCATGGTTGTCCCATGTCCACAGGCACTGATAACAACATCTGTGCTTTTGTAGTAGGAGAATAGGTCAGCTATGAACTCCTGTACTTCCACATTCTCCGGCACTTCGGTTAATTGTGCAGGACTAATGTTAGGACCCGTAACAATGGTGTAGTGAATGTTCTTATCCAATTTTGCTGTGGAAATTACTTTTTGCAATATAGGAAACCTATACCCAAATCCCCCAATTGTGCATAGTACATGAGGATGAATAAGATTTTTTGCAGTTGCTTTCTCAGGTCTTTTTCGTATAATTGGTCCACTGTATTTGATTTTTGGCTGTACGTTTCTGGGGAAGGAAAGATTGTTCCTGCAAACAGTGTAAGGGTAGGGGAAGTCAGGTACGATTATAGCATGCACAATACCATACACTTGATCATAAAATCTCTTTGTGAGCTTTCCAAGAAAGCTCATGAAAAAACCATTTTCTTGGAAGAATTCTATCATATTGGATTGGTTGGCCACTATATAGACAGGGATATTTTTCATGTGCGCTGCAAGTATTCCCAGATAATAGCCATCTGAAATAACAGCATCTGCTCTTGAACTTTTCACAAGATTCAACACTTGGTATACTCCTGCAATGTCCATGGTAGATAGGGTACACTTTACGGATTCCTTCAGATCGAATCTCCCGGAATTTCTAACTAGCCTTAGTTCCTGTGCTATCTTGTATACTTTGTATCCTTCCTTTTCTATAAGTTCCTTTGAGTAACCATATGCTCCAAAGTATACTTCATGGCCAGTAGCCAGCAGCTCCTTTCCAATGGCGATACATCTACCTGTGTGGCCTAACCCTTCACCACACATGAATATTAGAAATCTCATAAGTATCTCCAAAGTACGTATGATCTTTACTATATCTCCTGGCATATATCACGTTCACCAAGAAAATATATAGTCATTAAAATTCCTATATTCTATACAGATTATCTATTTATAAAAAATCGTCTTAACATTAATCTATACTTAGATGATGTAATAAGGATGTGTGTATATTGCACAAAAGAGCACGTTTTTCCATGAAAAAAGTGCTTTCGTCAGAGAAAGCTATGGAATTGATGGATGACGGCTGGCAAAGGGCAGATCTGCATGTGCATACTAGCTGCTCATATGATGTCCCTAAGGGCAGCGCAGTTCATCCAAAAGAACTTTTTGAAAAAGCGATGTCGAAAAATATGAGCTATGTGACGTTCACGGATCATGACACCGTAGAAGCTTTCGACATGCTGGGATGGAAAAAGGAAAAACTGGTCCCAGGTGTGGAGTTATCTATTACCGATATGTGCAATGTGGGGCACACTGTACATATAAATGTCTTCGAACTTGACAGAGAACAGTTCAGGAATATGGAGTCAATAGCAACAAAACAGCAGGATATCTTTATGCTCCTTGATTTTCTGAAAGAGAATGATCTTCTTTACATGTACAATCATCCTTTCTGGTTCGCAGTAGGGGAAAAACCAAATTTACTTGCTGTTCCAGAGTTATCAAAGCATTTCCCTGTAATTGAATATAATATGCAGGATCTTAAACAAAAGAACTTGTTTGCCATGGCACTTGCCCACAGGTTTAGAAAAGGCATGGCAGTTACAACGGACAGTCATACCGGTGGTATCGGCGCTGTATACACAATGGCAAAAGGGGAAGATTTCAGGGAGTTTTTCAGCAATATCAGTAAGGGTAACTATTATCTTGTTATGGATCAACCTATCTGGAAACATATTACTCAAGAGCTTAGTGCATGGGTAGAACTTGTTTTCACTATGGATGGGCAGGCTAGAACCGAATTCTCCACAGGTGTTAGTGTATTGGACAGGGCTGTAAGACTGGTCTCAAACGAGACACTTACAGGCCATCCAAATGTTAACCGATTTACAATGAGGTCGATCCAAAAATTATCTACTTCAGGCTTGCCTTTTTTCCTTTACACTCTATCAAAAAGGTCACAGGTCTCTGAGATTGAAAAAATAATGAACATTTATTAAGTCAATCAGCAAGAAGGAACTAAGTTTTTTACCGGGGTCAGGTCTTTGGACAGACTTATCAAATTTGTCTCGACAGGTAGGATCACTTGCTATCCTCATCTAAATTGGCTGACAATGCGATTCATTCAGAAGCTATCAATGTCAGGTATACCTGTGCTGTTTTATATTCTGTCCAATAGATCTCTTATCTCCGATATTGAGAGTGTGATGAGATTATATTTCTAGTTCTAACCAAGTTTTTTCCTTATACTTTCAAATGCATTTTCTTCAGACGTAATCATTTTATGTTAGGTGGGTTTAAGTTCACTGATTTTTTATGAGAATACTGATACTTGTTTGTGGGGAAGGTCTTGGACATACGAGCCGTTGCATTGCTATTGCAAAAGAACTTGTATCGGCAGATCATGAAGTTCATTTTGGGGCTTATGGCTATTCTCAAGAGCTGATAGAAAGAAAAGGATATGCTGTAACTACTATTCCCTCAGAGATCACTCTTGTGGGGAATGCTGGAACTCTCGATCTAAAATCTTCCATCCTTAGAACCCTAAAACAGGGCAGTTTCTTTGGGATTCTCAATATAAAAAAGCTCATTAAGATGTTCCATCCTGATGTGGTTATCTCGGATGGTTATTTTACTGGTATTTTAGCTTCAAAACTTATGAAAAAACCATCTTATCTTATGATGAATCAGTCTAACATGGAAGAGTTCTTCATGGATAGGGGTATTTCCGGCAGATTTCTTGCCATGGTCGTAAAAAAATTATACTCAAGAGTTTTCAAGATAGTTGATGGCATTGTTATTCCAGATTATCCCATGCCTCATACTATATGCAGAAAAAATATCAGTTTCAGTGACAAAATGATGAAAAAGGTATTCTATAGCGGACCTGTGGTTGGTAAGGCCTATGGAGAAGTTCTACCGGCTCAGGTACAGCATCCGCATGTGCTTTCAACAGTAGGTGGTTTTGGTTACAGGGCTCCTCTTTTTTTAAAGGTCATCAAGGCTGCTGAAATGTCCCCTGAGATACATTATACTCTGCTTACAGGTCCGAGTGTAGACTCTGATAAATTTACAGATTTACCTTCCAATGTGAGTATTTTGCAGTTCATAAGTGATCAATTCCCTTTCATAAAAGGTTCCGATGTTATCATTGCTCCCGGGGGGCATAGCACTTTGATGGAAACCCTGAGTTTTGGTATTCCTGTGCTATCTTTTCCTGACATAGGTCATATAGAACAGCAGAACAACTCCTCGGTAATAGAAGAAAATGGGTTAGGGTATTGTTTTGATTATTCCACTTCTCCTGAAGAGATACTGTCGTACATCAAAGAAGTAGTGTATAATGGAAAATTCGTAGATAATGCACGATCTATGCGCCAATTATCAGAAAAGCTGAACGGGGCGGCAGCTATCTGTAAACTGCTGGGGAAGGGTGCAAGATAAAGAAAAAACAAATTTTCCCAAATTCTTGAGTCTTTGAATAATGCATGTAATATCTCAAAACTTCTACTCGTTCAGAAAAAGAGTTAATTATCGCATCAGAAGTGTAGTATGTTTGGAGGAATCTCTATCCAAGGGCTCAACCATGTGTTTTAAATATCTTTGAAACACAATCTCTTTATTGTGTTGAAGCATTATTTAACGGCGTTTACTTTACACATTTTAAAGTAAAGTCGGTCGATAAAAGAAGTGCTTTTCATTTCCATCTTAAAAGGTGATAAGAATGCATTATGGTTTAGGAATTGATGCCGGGGGAACCTATACTGACGCTGTTATTGTAAGGGGGTCAGATGGAGCGATCATTGATGCAAAAAAATCTTTTACTACTTACCCCGATATTCAGCAAGGGATTCAGAATGTACTGAATTCACTGGATCAGAACTATCTAAAAGATGTTAATCTCGTATCCGTATCTACGACTCTTTCCACAAATGCACTTCTTGAAAACACCGGCAGGCCAGTAGGGCTAATATTAGTAGGAGAGCAGGCAACAGACAAAGAATATCCTGCTGAAAGTGTTGTTTTTGTTTCGGGTGGTCATGATACAAATGGTGAAGAAGAGTATCCGCTAGACATTGAAGCTGTTAGAGATTATATCGAAACATCCAAATCCTGGGTTTCGGCCTATGCAGTGTCCGCATACTTCGGTACGCGCAACCCTGAGCATGAACTTGCAGTAAAAAGTATAATACATAGTATCACAGACCTACCGGTTGTGTGTGGGCATGAACTCTCACAGGAACTCGGGGTTTATGAAAGAGCTGTAACTGCAGCTCTTAATGCTCAGTTGATCCCTATCACCTATATATTTGTAAATGCCGTAGCTTCAGATATCAAAAAGCGGGGAATCAATGCCAGGCTGTTGATGCTCAAGTGCGATGGGTCGGTCTACAACATAGAGGATGCACTTGAGAAACCCATTGAAACAATATTTTCAGGCCCTGCTGCAAGCATCCTCGGTGCCTCGTACCTTGCAAAAGTCGATACCTGTGCAGTCATTGATGTGGGAGGCACAAGTACTGATGTATCATCTATAAAAGATGGCATTCCTCAGATAAGTTCCGAAGGTTGCATGGTAGGTGGTTGGAAAACACGAGTAAAAGCTATGACTATGGAAACTTCGGCTCTGGGCGGCGATAGCCATGTTTGGGTCAAAGACAAAAACGTGAATATAGGCCCGAGAAGAGTCATACCTTTATGCGTTGCAGCAACCATATTCCCTCATTTTCTTTATCGTCTGAAACGTAATAAAATGGTTCTGCGAAAGGACACAAATGAAAACTATCAGCAAACCAAATTCATAGTCAGAACTGAGTATGAAGCTACTGGATTGATGGAAAAGGAAAAGGAGATGCTCAAGCTAATAGGTGATGAACCGATTTCTGTCATAGAATTGACTGATATGACAGATGCAAAAGAAATAATACTCATCAATAAAACACTTGATTCACTCATAAATAAAAGGCTTATTCAGTCTATAGGTTTTACGCCTACAGATGTGCTTCATGTACTTGGAGAATATGAGCAGTGGAACAAAGAAGCTTCGGAAACAGGAGCTTTTTATCTGTCAAAGTATGCGAACATGGGTAAATACGAGTTCTGTAGGCATGTAAAAGACCTTTTTGCGATGAATATGGCCCATGATCTAATGTCATTTCTTATACCCACTATCCCAAAAAATGCAATAGATGAGGTTCTAAGTGGGAATTATCCTGCAAGGTTCAAAACAGATATTCCCGTGGTGCTGCTTGGAGGGCCGGTTTCTGCATATGTAGATGATTTGAAATCTCTAATTGATGCAGATGTGCAGGTTCCACAATTTGCCAGCGTGGGGAATGCTGTAGGAGCGCTTGTTGGGAAAAGTGTTAAAAGAGTGGAAATAATGATAAAACCTGCTTCTCTGGTTAACCCTGATAGTGATTTCCTTGTATTTTCATCTGAGGGTAGGGAACGCTTTGAGAGATATAGTGATGCTGTGGACTATGCTACTAAAATGGGACACTCACTAGTACTTAATTATGAGAAGCGATGCGGTATTATAAAAGAAGATACGATCATAAATGTGTCGAAACACACAACATCTCCTGATAACTGGCCGCATCCTCCTATCGAGACAAGAATTACAGTTGTAGGGGTTGGAGATCCTATGATGGCAATTAGAGGTACATACAATAACAATAATGGCAGCTCATAATAGATGTGAAGTGACTCTGCTACTTATGTTTCACACTATTTTTTCGTATTGCTCACTTCCCGGGCTTTCTGCACAGGTTATTGTTCCATCGCATGTGTGAAGTATCATTTTTTTGTCTATATGTGTATAAGAGGTCTTCTTCGTAATCATTATCAGCATTTAGTACAGATGTCTCTTGTGTCATATTTTTCTGATTTTTCTTTTCATTATCGTTGGTCATGAATTCACATTGATTTAGCTGCTATTTGTTTTTTGCGCTGAAGACAAAAGACAAATTTAAAATTAGTGAAATTCATGCCAATTGACAAAAGCAGGAGTTATCCTCGCATCTGGATAAATGTAGAACATTTACAGTTTCGTTAGAACATATTGTTTTCCTAATTCTGTAAGGCTATATGTTATCCATGTTGCTTCTTTGCTACCCTCAATTAAATTATTTTCAGTTAATACTGAAAGGTGATAGGAAAGTTTTGATGGTGACGTCTTTGTTATTTTCTGGATAACGCAGGCACAAAGTGGCTGTATTGAAAGAAGATTTAGAATCTTCAGTCTAAGAGGTGATGAAAGTGCATCATATATCTGGCTTTGTCTTATCATTCTGTTTTCATCAGGCAGTTTTTCAATGATTTTATCGATTCCACCAATCACTTCTATGTCTTTATATAATTGTTCCGGGATTTTCATCAATTACCTCATACAGAGCATGTGATATAATTTTGAACAAAATACACAGTTATTTGAAGTCAATGCTGATGCTGCCTGATTTTTTAGCTAACGACTCCGACAAAAGTCCCATTTCTATTCTGCACACATGCAATACCCCGCAAGGTACAAGACAGTTAGAAGAGCATTTCATTTCCTGAGCTTTTGTCATCACATAATTGTCCTTGATATCAAGCGTCTGATCCATGGGTATCTCCATGTGCGACATTTTTTTGATTTTCTCACAATCACTTTCAATATCGATGATTACATTTTTTCCATCTCTTTTTCCGTACACCTTATGCACAAAACCGCATATCGTTGAATTGACAGTAACTTCAGTCATGATGTCCCCTCTTTCTTCAATTTTGCTAGTTATTGAAATTCATGTTAGTTCTCATATATATATGTATTTCAATTTGTATTGAAATAGCAAGCTTTAAATACAATGCTTCAAATATATTTGAAATACATGACACAAGATTATCTTATACATCTGGTAAACGTCGGCCTGCAATCTGTTCAGGAATACCTGGCATTGCATGTACTGCTCTGTCTGATTCCAGCATTTTTTCTAGCTGGTGCTATTGCATCGCTTTTCTCAAAGGAATCAGTGTTGAAGTATTTTGGTGCTGATACACCAAAACACATCTCCTACTCCGTAGCAGCAATATCGGGCTGCTTGCTCGCAGTATGCAGCTGTACTGTACTCCCCCTGTTTGCTGGTATTTATAAGAGAGGAGCCGGCATAGGTCCAGCCACTACTTTTCTTTTCTCTGCACCTGCTATCAATATCCTAGCAATAGTTTATACTGCAAAGATTCTAGGCTATGATATTGGGGTTTCCAGGGCAGTGGGTGCAATTCTTCTATCGGTTGTCATTGGATTGATAATGCACGTAGTATATGAGAAAAATAATGGTGAACACAGTGGCATCAAGACCTTTAACGCGGAAGAACACTCCCACACTGTTCAACTTTTCCTGTTGCTGTTGGCAATACTTGTCATTCCTGAAATAATCAAATCCTGGACATCCCTGGCTCTGGTGGAGATCCCTCTCATAGCTGCTACAGTATACCTGTCTTTCAAGTGGTATTCCAAGGAAGAAAGAGAAAGCTGGATGCAGGAGACCTGGTTCCTTGTAAAAATGATCGCCCCTCTGTTGCTCGTGGGAGTCTTTTTTGCAGGCATCATCGTAGAGCTGCTTCCTTCAGATATAGTAGTGAAATATGTAGGTGGTGGCAACCTGCTTTCGTACTTCATTGCTTCTGTTGCTGCTGCACTAATGTATTTCTCCACACTTACAGAAGTTCCTATCATCAGTGCTCTGACATTGCTTGGCATGGCTAAAGGCCCTGCTCTTTCAATGCTCCTTGCAGGTCCTGCATTGAGCCTGCCCAGTATGATCGTTATCAGCAGGATCATGGGAATTAAAAGAGGACTTTCATATATCAGTCTGGTTGTCATAATGGCGATGATATCAGGAATAGCATTCGACTATTATGTACTCTGACTAGAATAAGAGGTTGATATATGCGGTTATTGATAATTTCAGACATCCATGGGAATAAAGAAGCCCTTGATGCAGTCATGAATATGCCTCATGATGATGTCATCTGTCTGGGGGACCTTGTAGACTATGGTCCTTCTCCGGGCAAGTGCATTGATGTACTTGTAGAAAAAAAGATACCTACTATCATGGGAAACCATGACAATGCAGTGGCTTTCAGGATGGATTGTGGGTGTGGCTATACATATAAACACCTCTCGCAATCAACGAGAGAGTATACATGGAATGTCCTAGATGATGCTCATCTGGAGTTCCTTCGCAAACTTCCCATGGATATTAGAAGGAAGGAAAACGGGAAAAAGTTATATTTCACACATGCTAGTCCCATATCTTTCTATGATTATATTAAGCCGGATACTCCTGAAGAGACAATAAAAGAACTTATAAAAGGAGTTAGTGCTGATTTCTTATTCATGGGCCATTCACATCTTCCTTTTGTAAGGAAGGTCGCAGATGTGACGTTGGTGAACCCTGGTTCTGTGGGCCAGCCTAGGGATGGAGATACTCGTGCAAGTTGTGCGATATTTGACACAGATACATTCCAGGCTGAAATAATTAGAGTTGAATATGATATGGAAGTAGTTTTCGATAAGGTAAGAAAGAACATGCCAAATGCAGAGGAACTTATCTCAATATTGAAAAGAGGAAAGTAAAATTAAATATTAGTAGTCATCAAATATGATGTTTCAACAAGTAAAGGTGATAAAATGAAGATAGAGATCCTTGGTTCAGGTTGTGCGAAATGCAAAAAAACAAAAGAGATCGTTGAACAGGCAGTTGCTGAGCTTGGAATCGTTGCAGAGGTCGTGAAGGTTGAGGACATAAACGCTGCACTTGATTACGGTGTGATGATCACTCCTGCCGTTGTGGTCGATGGTGATGTAAAGATTGCAGGGAAGGTCCCGACAGTTGAAAAAGTTAAGGAATGGCTCTCTAAATAAAGGAGGAAAAATCATGGCAGAAGAAATTAAAATGGCAGAAGGAGTAAAATGTGCATGTGAAGCTGCGATTGTTGGACTGTATGCATGTGCCGGTGGTTCCAATGTTGGACAGATGGCAAATAAAGTAGCTGTTGACCTCACTAAAAAAGGAAAAGGTAAGATCATGTGTACTGTAGGAATCGGGGGTAATGTTCCAGGTATCCTAAAAAGTACCGAAGGGACTGATGAGATAGTTGCTATAGATGGCTGTCCTCTTGTCTGTGCAAAGAAATCACTGGAACTTGCAGGATTCACAGTAGATAAAAGCATAGTGATAACTGAAATGGGTATGAAAAAGGATGGAAAATTGGATCTGGAAGAAGCTGAGGTAAATGAGGTCATGGCCAAAGTAGAGAGTGTTTTAGGAATCTAGAAAAAGTATGCGGGCATACACTAATAAGGTGAACACAATGAGAATGTTAGAAGAGTTTTTCCCCGAATTTGCAGAGAAGTTGGATGATATCGATAAGATATACAGGGACAAGAGGACCATTGACGAGAAAACATATCAGTTCATATGTTTTGCTCTTTCCATAAAGGCCCGCTCAAAACCGTGTGTCCTAAAACATTTCAAAGGTGCTCTTGAGGCAGGTGCAACTGTAAAAGAACTTACTTATATCCTTGCTTTGACAATGCGTGAAGCTGCAGGAGCTGATGACTGCTGGACCCACGATGTCATAGGTGAATGGAAAGAGATCCTTAAAGGCAATGTTTCCTGTTCATGTGCAGGTGACAAGGACTAAAGTTATTCCAAAACAAATCTCTACATGTTATTTTTTCCTCTATTTTTTATTTAAATGACGATTTTTTGTGATTCCGAAGATAGAGCCAATTGAGTAATTAGATTGTTTAATACAAAATAATAAAGTTGAGTATACATGACTGCGACAAATTCACCAGGTATCAAAGATTGGCCTCTGGCTGACGGTGATTATATTTTGGGAAGGCCTGATTATCCGGTTGCGATTGTGACACTTGCTTCAGATTACAGAAAACTTGATTTGAAAAATTATGCAATCTGCGGAACATGTTTTACAGAGAATTTTGGAATCCATAAGGTAATTGTCAACATACTTTCCAATCCAAAAATAAATCGTTTGGTTGTCTGCGGAAAAGAAAGCAGTCATTTTGCAGGCCAGTCCATATTAGCACTTGTAGAAAACGGGGTTTCGACTTTAGGTGGTTACAAGAAGATAATTGGTTCAAAAGGAGTGATCCCATATCTGGACGAGATTCCTATGAGCGCAATCAACCGTTTCATAGGGGAGATAGAAGTTATAGACCTTGTAGGTACCACAGACAACGAAGCGATTCAGGAGATAATTGACTCCTGCCAAGGTAAGGAAAGGAACGAAGCTTCAAAATATGTCATGCCGGAAATTGATGAGAATAGCTGGAGGAAATATGAAAAAATGATCCAACAGAATGTGATGTCTAAAATGAAAAAATAGGGATATCATTTCAGATTAACGATGATTTCTATCATTTGAACTTCAGGCTGTAAAGAAGGAGCTTGAAAGCAAAAGAGATGAACTTGATTTCAGTATAAAGAGTGATGTGCATCTTTGAAATCACTTTCTTTTTCTATTGAACTCGTTTCAAAAGCATAAATACAACTTCATATAATAGTTATATGAGGGGTTTGGATTGGTGTAAGGTCTCAACTGCACAGTACAAGGAAGGAGTATACATGGAACATGAGAATATCATTGATAATGTAAAAAATGTTATTGTCCATATGAAGGGTGTAGAAACTACCTATTTGCTCAATGAAGAGGATCGGGAGATTGTCAGGGAACTTGAGAAGAAAGCTGATGAGATGACCCTGATGGGACTTGGCAGGGGTGACAACAAAGGTGTCAAGGCAGTCCTTAAAAATAATGTGGTCTTCGCTTTTACCACAAACATGGACTTCAACTGGCCTGAAGGACCAAATATAATCCTCATGCACGGCGAGCGTGTTGTAGGCCAGGACCTTGACGATGAGGCTAAACTCGAGGAAATGAAGGCATGCAAGGATAAACTCGTGATTGCTAACATTGTCATATACGACACTAGTGTCCTCAAAGGAATGGATGCCAAGACCAATCCGTTGGTCGTTGTAATGCCACCTAAGACCTGTAAGGAGGTAGAATGTGTAGATAATGTATGCAATGTAGTCCTCGCATCGCCGTCCACGCCAAGCGATGAATATCTGAAGGGGAAAATGGGACTTGAATATCTCCATGGGACAGGTACTTTCCTGCTGGGATTCGATTTTGAATCCTCGCGCAGTTAAAATATCCAGACACCTGCATTGGAACTAAAAAATGAAAATTATTGAAAGAGCATATTTCAAAACTCCTAAAATAATGTACTTTTATGCTATTTTTCAACCAGGAAAGAACTAAGTGCTTATAATCTGAGTTTTGAAACAAACTCTTTTACTATGTTAAACTAATATTCATCAATACATTTAGATATGAGGGTATAATCATGAATGATGGTGCGGATAATGGGGACAGTAGCCTGCTCATCACTGAAAGCGAAAGAAAGAAGCTTCTTGCCGAATTACGCACCCGTCTTTTCTGGGTGGGAGAAAAGATACCCTATTTTGTGGAGATAAATGGCAAAAAATGCAAGCCCCATGACAGGGTATGGGAATTGATCAATAAAGAAAAATTATCGGAAGATGAAAAGAAGCAAATCGAAAAATGCATTGCTGTGCTCAAGAAAAAGGAAAAGATAGATGAACTTGAGCTGCAAACTATAGAAATGACCCGTGAAGAGGCGAAAACTCTTTCTGATGAGACTGCTGGGTTGTTGCGTGCAATAATGGATCTGAAAGAGATAGAGGAAGGGATTTCTAAAAAGAGGGAAAAAGAGTTTCATGAGATGTTTTCAACACAACGGACCGAAGAGATACGTAGATGGTTGAATTTCTTGAAGGAAGTAAAGAAAAAATAAGTTTATAAAAGGCAAAGTAATTTTGGGGAATTTTTCTGAAATATGCTTCAATAACCTCTACTCGGAACTTTACTTGTGAAGAGAAGTGCTGAACTGGATCGATCCCTATGGTAGAGAATATCCCGGAAGAGATCATAAAAGACTTTCAATTTATCTGCCATTTACATGAGCAGGCAGTCTGCGACCATGATAAATGTAGGGAATTTAGTGAATATTTATCCGAACTTCTGATTAGACTTGAGGATATGGAGTTTTACCGGCTGGCTGACAGACTAATGAGCATTCTCCTACACTGTAAGCCAAAAGAAACTTCTCATTGTGAAAAAGCAAATCTTGTGGGAGAGATGATGAAAGAGATAACAAAAGAGGCGCAAAAGGTAGCCGGAAAATGATGTTTTTATCCAGTTTCTTAACCTAAGAGATGAAACGCTTCGATCTTTTGATTTCTGATTTTCTCATTTGTACTCAGGAAGGCTCTTCTCGTTTTCCCTGCAGTTATCTGCAGCAATCGCATCCGCCTTCTAAATGAAGCAGATTGTTTTTAATACGTTCTTTAGACCAACAATCCACACAAAGCTTTATTGTTCCTAACTCTTTATGATTAGTTCTGAGCAAAGAATTTTCTTCTTTTCCACATATTGCGCACTTAAAGCTCATTTTAAACCCTCTGAACAAACTCATATTTTATATGTATGTGTGAATTAAAACATTTTTCATCATCCGTTTTCTCTGGTGTTTTGTCCGAAGCAAGACTTTTTCTATATTTATCTACTCTGGTAATTTCCATATCTCTGCCCCCATTTGTAATCTTTTTGATGCTCGCGATAGAAGTACCATCACAACAGCAGCTTAGGCTCTCTTGTCCAAATCAGAATGTTGTTGATCACCTTTGAGATTTTCGAGAATCGGATTCATATTTTTGTTTAACTGATAGTATTTCCATTTTGATTGTTTATAAGAATCTATAATTCCACTTTGCTTCATCACTGCAAGATGGTGAGATATTAGATTTTGCTTTTCCTCTAACTTGTAAACAAGCTCGCAAACGCAATAATCTCTTTTGGAGAGAAGATAGGCAATCCTGAGGCGAGTGGGATTAGCGAGTACTCTTAGGTTTTTGCATATTCTGTCAATCTCTTTTGCGGATATTTCCTTTTCATCTTGTAGTTTTTGTTTCCACATGAGTTTTATCTCAGGGTCATTGGGACAACATTGCATGATTATGAAAGCTACTGTTTCCCATAAATATTTATTGAGAATTTTACTAAAAGGTTACAAGCATCACCTGTTGTAACCAAACACAAGTCACAATGAATCAAAATTAGTACTCAATAAGAGTTTCCTATCATATCAATACTTTTTGAATTTGAGATCATGCATATTTAAACAATAGAGGCTTTGAATTGCTTGAGGTTTGTATTATGTCATTCCTAAACAAACAACTGCCTGAAACAGCTGAAGCATTTGCAAAAATGCGAGATTCTATATTTGTAGAAACTACGCTTGATGGAAAAACAAAGGAACTCATAGCTGTTGCTTCATCAGTTTTGATGAGATGTGAATACTGCACTGAAATCCACTCTCAGAGAGCTATTGCTAAAGGATCTAACCAGAAAGAAATAGCAGAAGCAATTGCTATTGCAATGTTTGTTGCATGTGGTTCCCAATTGGGATGGACAAAAGTATACGATCAAATTTTTAGCGATAGTGCAGACAGTGACCGCGAAATTAATAAGTGCTGTTGTGCAGGCTCTAAATAAGACCTTTGTATCCTATAGCAAAAGCATTTCTAGGTGATAATAATGCCCGGATCCCCTGCGGAAATTAAGCTGGTGAACAATGCCATGTCAAACGCCACCAGAAGAACAATTATGAACTTGCTGACCGAGGCCAACAGATCGAAGGAAGATATTGGCAAAGCCATAGGCCAGTCAATGCTGGACTATCATTTGCAGCTTCTACGACAAGCTGGGTTGATAGCCATCAAGGATGAAATGCTGGAACTGACCGATTTTGGCAAAAACATGCTGGAATCCAAGGCGGAAAGGCCTGCTGGATCTAGGAATGATCTTTTAGATGTCAGACCCATAGAGATCGCAGAGGTCAGACAGCTTATTCCATGCATAGCAGATGCAGCTAAGTATAGGGTTCTGGCCCAAGTGCAACCACCCCTAGGAGCGACTCTGAAGCAGATGGAACCACTTTTCCCAAGGGCTAGATACTTGGAGAATATCGGGGCATTGACAATCCAGACGGGCAACATCATGATTACTGCCTATTCCACAGGCAAAGTAATCATGACTATGATAACCAGTGATGATGAGGCAAAAAAGATCCTTGAGAATTTCAAGAAGACAATAAATGAAGCCATAGAGAAGGGAATTAAACCGGTTCCCAGAGAGAAACTTAAGGTAGATCATGCAGAGATATATAAGTACCTTCCCAAAACCAACTGCCATAACTGTGGTGAACAAAGTTGTTACTCCTTTGCTATTAGGCTGGTAGGTAAGGAGACAACGCTGGATAAATGCACACCCTTGCTTGAGACAAAATATGCAATCAACCTGGAACATCTTCGGGTTCTTATGGAATATCTCTGAAGGAGAATGCATTGACGACTTTAACTATCATACTCACAGACGGTCCCTACATTTCGGAGTATGCAGAAATGGGGTACAAAATTGCTAAGGCTGCTTTAAAACAACAGCATGGGGTGAACATCTTCCTTTATCTTGACGCAGTTCACATTCCCAAAAGCGGCCAGAATCCAGCTTTCTTTGCCAATGTAGGAGAGCTCTTCTGCGAGCTTGCACTATTAGGAGCGCATGTGGAAGCTTGTCCGAGGTGTGCCACGGCACGGGGATATGTTCCAAAGGATGAAGGAAGTGAAGACTATCTCTCTGGAATAAAGATTACCAGCCTCTACAGGTTGGCTGAGATGTTACAGGAAAGCGACAAAGTGGTGACATTATCGAGATGAAATCTATTCTCTACCTCTTGGATCGTGCCCCATACGGAAGCGAGAATGCCTTTGGTTTGCTAAATGCAGCTGCAGTGAGTATCAAAATGGACACTACCGTGGGCTTATATGCAGACGGCGTATACCTTGCCCTGGCAGGGCAGGATAGCAAGGGTCTTGGTGTTCCTAATCTATCTGATATTATCTATGCTTACCCCGAGCTGCGCATTCTGGCACA
>DAKU01000091.1:0-980 GCA_002508425.1 Methanosarcinaceae archaeon UBA470 | reverse complement strand
GTTTGCAGGGAGGATATAGAAGCAAGAGGTGTGCAGGTCGAAGAGAGAGCAATAGTGCTGATTGATTTTTATGAGCAGATGGTTAAGGATGTTATGGATGAGAAAAATCAGGTATTCACATTTTAAAATGAAGAGAAACTATATCTAAATCTTCCTGTCCAATATAAGGCGAACTTCCGGTTTTAATTTGTAATATGTGTATCGGGAACTTTTATAAGAATCCACAACTCCATTTTGTTTCATAATTGATAGATGATGAGAAACAAGGTTTTGCTTTTCATTTAACGCATGAANNTTTTCATCTACGGTAACTCCATGTTTCATATCTTGTTCCCATTGTTCTTTCAGTTCTTTGTCAGAAGGGCAGCATTTCATGGATTTAAAAAGAAATAGAACCATATATATGCATTTATATCAACATGCTTTGATATCAAACTTATACCGTTATATTCATAGACTGCTTAAATTCCATAGGAGAAAATATATTTCATTTTGAACAAGTATATGGTATTGCCATAAAAATCTCTTATGAATTCAGAATCTCTGTTGAGAATAGAATTAACTTTAATGGCTAATTACAAGTTCATCGATAGTACCCAAGTAATTATTGATGGTAGCTACTTATAAATAGAAGAAATGTTTCAATATTATTTGAAACTCAGGGTACTATTATTCGATATACTTAATCAAAAATGGGGGACTTGAACATGGTAACAGAAGCGTGTATTACTAAAGAACCTAAAGGTCTGGGCTTTTTTGAAAGATACCTTACGATCTGGGTCATTCTGTGTATCATTGTGGGTATACTACTGGGAAGATTTGCTCCAGGTGTAGCTTTGTATCTGGACAGCCTATCCATTTATGTCGGTGAAGCTCCTGTGGTTTCTATACCGATAGCCATCTGTCTGTTCTTCATGATGTATCCCATTATGGTAAAGATCGATTTTGGGGAGGTACTTAAATCAGGAAAGCACATTAAA
>DAKU01000099.1:1472-14382 GCA_002508425.1 Methanosarcinaceae archaeon UBA470 | reverse complement strand
CCCTTTTGCAGTTTCCTGCTTTACCTCGGATGCATCCTGGGTAGTTATTTGCTTATTTTTACCGGATGGTTGCCTGGTTGCTTTTTTCAATGGCTATATCTCCTGAAAATATCAATGGAATGGATAGTATAGAAGGAGGGTACTTATATAAAGCTTTATATGCGCCAACAAATTAACTAAACTAAATAAAGTCATTGCTCAGGACATTAGTTATTTTATCTATGGATATAGCATCAAGACCTAGGCAATTAAGATGAGCAGCAAACTTCCCTGGCCTATGACCGCCCGGATGATACACGACTGTGAGTTCAGGATTTATCCAGCGGACCATGTCTGTAAGGCCCCTTACATCCAGATGATCACTTATCTGTATAGAGGGATACCTGAAATCGGATCTGCCACTCATCACATACTTTGATGTGTGCCATGACAACCGATCCAGGTCCCACGGAGGAACAACACACAGAGTATTACCACCGGCCTCTCCCAGACCAACAACATCCCCTGCATTTTCCAGCATGCATCGCGTCAGTTCCAGAGACTGGGCTTCCATTTCAATAACATCGCCATACCCAAGCGACCTTACCAATTCAACAACTCTCTGAGCTTTACCGAACGCATAAGCACCAAGAGCAACACAGGAGTTATCTCTGAGCAACTGCTCAAGACCTTCTATATCATCCTCGAAATAGCATGTAGTGTCCCCAGGATCTCCGTAATTGGCCTCAGTTATCAGCACATCGCACTTGGGGAGCATGGAATAGTCCTTCACATCACCTGTAACAAGAATACGTGTACCCAGCCCATTTTCCCAGTAGAATGCTGTGGACCCGGGAGTATGGCCAGTAGGAAATGTTTGAACTGTGACACCAGCAACATCTACGGAATCACTGACACCCATAGTTATTCCCTTGTATGCTTTACCATAGCGAATCTCAAGTGCCTTTGCAGTTTTATCCGAACAAAGGGAATGCTCTGAGAGCATCGCAGATTTCCCATTGTGATCAGAATGAGCATGAGTTATAAGATACACATCTGGCTGCAGGCATTTGTTCGGGCTTCGGGTAGTGTCTATAGAAAAAGTAACTGGCTTCCCTTCATCCGACATAAACCTTAGAGAAAGATGGGGTTTGAAACCCCCGCGTGAGTTGGTCTGGCGAAAAGCCAATATTCCCATGTCAATAAGCTTTCGAAGCATAGTGATCAGGATATTACTGGCTTGCAACGCTAATTCTGAAAAGTGCCGGAGAAATTAGTTCACAGCACCTTTTTGAGTTCGGAACTTAGCACATCGGCAGAAGTTACGCCAGTGAAACGCTTGAGCACCTGACCATCTTTTTCTATGACAAGTGTAGGTACTGCCTGTACCACGTACTTCTTTGCAAGGTCCCGGTTTTGATCCACATCTATGATCTTGAACTCTACCTGGTCCTTGAACTTCTGTTCAACCTCTTCAAGAATAGGTTTCTGCATTCTGCAGGGCCCACACCATGTAGCACTAAAATCCATTAATATTGGTTTGCTCACTTTATCACCTTCAGATATACGGCAAAGCACAAGCCTTTTTGAATATTCTCGGTGGACAAAAAGTGCCCGTCTTATAGGAGTTCACTGGCTGTCATAAGAGCAGCTTTCAACGGTATTGTAGAACCCCTGCAAAACCATTGCTTGCTTTCCATAAATACCTTTCGCAGGTTAATTAACTGTCCTCCCAGGGATACAGGATATCATGCCCGATAAATCCTTGCTGTCAGGTCAAGAGGAGGGGCATAATAGGGAGCAGATATGACAATGATATCCACAAGACCCGCGTAATCAGGAATGTCCTGGGCTGAGATACCTCCTACGGCTATCCGAAGGTTAGGGTTCTCCTCCTTAAGCAAAGGAACTAGCCTTTGAATATCTTGAGGAGATAAATGATCAAGTAGCAGCAGATCGGCTATTTTTGCATACCTTAGTGCTTCTTCTTCGTTTCTGGGTTCGATCTCGATTCTGCGCACAGCTTTCATTTCAGTTAGATCTCCAACCACGCCCAGATGGTTCTGGCTGATAAGGATGGAATCACTTAGGGAATTGCGGTGATGATCACCACCACCTGCTCGCACTGCCTGTAGTTCGAACCGGCGCATACCCGGATGGGTCTTCCTACTGGTTGCGATAAGAACATCTTTATTGACCTTTCTGGCGGTTTCCACGTACAGGCGAGTAGTGGCAGCAATGGCACAGACCATGGAGAGGAAGGTCTGTGAAATACGCCATAGTTTGAAAAGCTGGCGCAGATCACCTTTTGCCTCAAAGACCACATCATGCGGATTGAACTCCCCGCCTTCACGCACATGTGCAGTAACCTCAAGGCCTTTTTTCCGATAGAAAGCTGCAAGCTCTTCCACACAAGCCGCTACGCCATGTTCCCTTGACATGATACGCAATCTGCCGTTACCTTCTATGCCAAGAAGATCCACAGTCTCATCACCATAGGGACAGTCTTCATCAAGATAAAGATCAAACAGGTCCATAAACAAATTTCCTATTGTATTATATTGCTAACGTTTTTACACTTTTCTTTTACGGAAGATTGCATCCGTAGGATATTAAAATAACCCTTAAGATGGAGAATGATTTGGAAATATGATGTGTTAGGGAGATACGACCGGAGTTGGATCATATCAGTAACAAAAACAAAGTGACAGGGATAGTTATGTAATATTTGTCAATCAAATGACCAGTAGTATATAAACTACTTGTCAAGCCTTGACAANNTGACAAGCATTATATAAGTTCCTCAATCAGACCATCTTTAAATAAACATAAAATTAAAGATAAAGCAGCCTCCAGACCACGTTACAGCCTTCTTTAAGCAGACTTTCCTTCCACTATAGGGATCTCTTCTTCTGTCAGCCCGTATAACTCATACACAAGCCTGTCTATCTCAGCATCCGTTGCATTGATACGGCGCTGGATCATCTCTTTTTCATTGCAAAGTTTTGCAATATCGAACTTTTTGTTCAGCTCAAGTATCCGCCCAACCAGTGAGAAATCTTGTATTATTGGATAGGGCACACCTCTACCCACCCTCAAAGTGCCACTGTGAAGAGCATGTTTATTTTCGGTGAAAGCTTATTTTGAATATAGGAGGTTGTTAGTGTGGGATTGTTTGACATTTTAAAGAAAAAAGATGAAAATAATGGGGAAGATGCCCAGAAATGGCATACAAATGGTCTTGAGCTTCTCGATCAGGGAAGATTTGAAGAAGCGGTGAAAGCCTTTGATAAGGCCATTAAATTTGATCCGCAGAATTCTGCGGCTTGGAATGACAAAGGTGCTGCACTTTGCGGATCAGGCAGATATGAAGAAGCAATACAAGCATTAGATAAAGCTATAGAACTGAATCCACGCAATGCAAATACCTGGGCTAACAAAGGTCTTGCACTTGATTATCTGGAAAGATATGACGAAGCGATACAAGCATTAGATATAGCCAGTGAACTTGATCCGCAGAAAGCCAGTGAACTGAATCCACAGAAGGCATTTGCATGGTACAACAAAGGTCAGGCACTTGGTGACCTGGAGAGGGATGAGGAAGCGATACACGCCTATGATAAAGCCATAGAACTTGATCCCGAGTATGTAGATGCCTGGAATGGAAAAAGTGCTTCTCTCATTATATTGGGTAGATTCAACGAAGCTATGCAAGCATTGGAAAAAGCCATTCGGCTTGACCCACAAGATGCCCGAGCCTGGTACATCAAAGGTTACCTCCTTGAGGAACTTGGCAGAACTGAAGATGCTAAAATGTACTATGATAAGGCTAAAGAATTGGGATATAGTGGGTGAAAATACCTGCCATTTCTTTTTAATGGTGACCTGCAAAGAGAAACTCGGTAAATATTTAGTTGGAACTACTTAATTTTGAGTGAGAAAAGGAAGACAAGCTAATGTAAGCAAAACGATCTAAAGAAACGATACACCAGCTGTTGATTATTTTGGCAATAAAAGAAAAGGCGAGGAGTTTTAATCCTCAAGTGTGGAAACGTCTCCTGGGTCCATGCCAAGTTCTTTAGCGCGGAGGACACGTCTCATGATCTTACCACTGCGGGTCTTGGGAAGTGAATCCACAAAGTCGATCTCTGATGGCATAGCAATGGGGCCAAGGCTCATTCTTACATGATATATTAGTTCTGACTTCAGTTTCTCACTTGGAGTGTAACCTACTCTTAGGATCACAAAAGCCTTGAGAATTTCTCCCTTAACTGGATTCGGTTTGCCTATGACAGCAGCTTCTGCTACTGCAGCATTGGACACAAGGGCACTCTCCACTTCAGCACTACCGATATTGTGACCAGCAACTATGATCACATCATCAGAACGACCAAGGATCATGATATAACCATCATCGTCCTTTACTGCCAAATCGCCTGCGGTGTAATATTTCCCGATGGTTGTCCAGTACTGACGGTAACGCTCATCGTTGTTACGGACAGTCCTCATCATTGAAGGCCACGGTTCTTTAATAACAAGGAAACCACCCGTGCCGGCTGGAACTGGATCTCCATTCTTGTCTACCACATCAGCCACTACTCCGGGGAGAGGTTTACCTATGAAACCAGGCTTCATTGGCTGCCCCGCCATAGTTGTGATCATGTGCATACCTGTTTCTGTCTGCCACCAGGTATCCACAATGGGACAACGCTCCTTCCCGATAACATGATAATACCATTCAAATGCTTCAGGGTTCAGAGGCTCTCCGACAGAACCCAGCAGCCTAAGGGAACCCAGATCATATTTATTCGGCCACTCCGCACCCATGCGCATGAACATCCTGATGGCTGTAGGCGCAGTGTAGAATATAGTGACATCAAATTCGTCTATGATACTCCACCATACTCCTGCATCAGGATAGTCTGGCGTGGATTCCGTGATAAGGACAGTACCTCCGTTCAGCAATGGTCCATATATGATATAACTGTGCCCTGTGATCCACCCTGGGTCAGCTGTACACCAGAACACATCATTGTCCCGCAGATCGAATACATTCCTGGTGGAGTAGTATGCACCTACCATGTAACCACCGCATGTGTGTACTATACCCTTTGCAGGTCCTGTAGTCCCGCTGGTATAAAGAATGAACAGAGGGTCTTCCGCATCCATTACTTCAGGTTCACACTCAGGCACATCACTAAGCATCTCGTGATAGTCAACCTCCATTTCCGAATACAATTCCATTGGAGGAGTCATTCTGCGTAGCACTACTATCTTTTCCACACTTGGAGCATTTACAACAGCCTCTTCAACTATGGCTTTTAGCTCCACACGCTTACCACGCCTTATCGTTGCATCCGCGGTTACAACTATCTTAGCATTGGAATCCTTGATACGGGAATTGAGGGCCTGTGTCCCGAAACCTGCGAACACAATAGAATGAATGGCACCTATGCGAGCACACGCGAGGGTTAAAATGATCTGCTCAGGCACAAGAGGCATATAGATGCATACAGCATCGCCCTTTTTTACACCCATGGATTTAAGGCCGTTTGCACACCTCATGACTTCACGGAATAATTGCCTGTAAGTGAAAACCCGCTCCTCTCCTCCATCGCCTACCCAGATGATAGCCACTTTGTTTTTCTTACCGTTGTGTACATGACGGTCTAGACAGTTCTGAGTGATGTTGAGCTTTGAGTTCACGAACCAGCGTGCATAAGGATGATTCCATTCCATCACCTTATCCCACTTTTGCATCCATTTCAGTTCGTTAGCTACTTTTTCCCAGTAAGCCTGAGGATCTTGAATGAATTCTTTGTAGACTGCCTCATAATCTCCCATCCGCACAGTTTCCTTGATGGATGGGTCAGGATAATACACCTTATTTTCCATTTTTACATCGAAATCTTCAGCCATGAGTTTCACCTGGTTAATTAAAAAATACCTCATTTATTCATGCAATAGCGAGTCATAAGATGTCAGTCTGCCTCATGTCCAAAATCTGCATTATTGGAAAATAACACAGCTTTTGGAGTAAACTGGCAGAAGGGTTATACACGCACATTCTACATAATTAATCATGTATAATGCGAAAAATAGTATAAATCTGTTGTGGCCACACGAAGCCAATAATAAATATTTAGACAGAAGGGGTAAGAATAAAGAATGAAATGCAGGACGATGATAAAAAATTATGCAGAGAGGGCTAAAATAGCCTCTGCAAGGTCACCCTTGGCATTCTCAAGAGCCTTCCTTGCATCCTCTTCAGAAACCCCTGTCTGTTCAGCCACCAGCCTCACATCATCATCAGGGATTTCCAACTTGCGTGGAACCTTTTCCGGTGTGCCTACAACCTGATAGGTATCAGCTCCCTGAGCATTCATTACTGTAACATTAGCATCATTGAAAACTATATCCACATCCGGTGTCCGGATAATTACCTGCTCCACATTAGAGATCTCATCGACGCTAATTCCCATCTGCTTCATCATCTGTTTCATTTTGGCAGGGTTCATACCTCTACCGCCTACGCCCGGAAACATATGTCCACCTCAAAAATTATTAAAAAAAATAAAGAAATTAGTGGCATCCGCCGCCACATGGACCGCAGCTGCCAGATGTCTTAGGATTATCAATGATAAAACCGCTGCCATTTGGACCATCGACGAAGTCAATAGTTGCACCTGACAGACCATCAGCATCGTTCTTGTTCAGAACGATCTTGATACCCTGGCTATCTACAGTGATGTCATCCTCCCCAAATTCATTGTCAAGGGACATACCGTACTGCACACCACAGCAACTCATACCTGCAACGAACACTCTTAGTGCATGGTCTGCCTTGTTCTCGGACTCAAGTAGTGACTTGATCTCTGATGCCGCCTTTACCGTTATATCTACCATGTCTATCACTCTTTGTTTATTCTAATTACTGTCAGTACCTATGGACTAAACAGTAATACCTTTATATGTAGTTTTGGTATAAAAATTATTCGCAGTATTGCGAACAAACTTTGTTAAATAAACTCTACATCATCGTCTACAGGATGAGTAAGCACCTCAGCCGTATGTGCATTCAGCTCTACTGAGTTCCGTGGCCCTTTTACTTCCCATATCGGCACGTAGATGAGGTCTATCTGCAGTTTAATATCTTCAAGAGAAGGCTTGAATCTCTTATGTTCTGAGATTATAGCTTCACCCTTTGTATCATCAAAACGAAGGTCTTTTGTATGCTCATCTATCAGCATATTAAGAATTGAATCCTTAGCTTGTGTTTGAGTTATTATTTGAGTCTTGAGTTCATAATCATTATCTGGAAGTTCCAGTACATTGCTCACTTCATTAATAGCAATATTACTGATGTTGCCGTTCAATGCATTAAGATATCCTACACCTTCACCAGAAATATCGATGATTTTAGACTTATACTTCTTCTCGACCTTAAGAGAATAAGAATACCTCCAGAAAGGAACAAGCTTAAGGATAACAGCCTGTACAGTTTGCACATGGGGTTTGCCCATCACAGAAGCACGATCCTTTGTGAGCTTAAGAGGAGCAGCCTGAAGTTCCAGATGCACAGAATTAATGGCATGTGTAGGGGCTATAACTTGAGCAAAAGGAGATGTAGGCGTTGCAGAATGATACGAAGGAGTAGCACTTTCCCTTGCTGGGATGGCCGTTCCCCTAAAAACGTTAGAAAATGAACGTGGTTCAGAAGTTTCACAAGAATATCCGTTAGAATATGCAGATGGCGCCCTTACAAGCTCAAGCTCACTTGCAGTTCCTTCAATATCTGCAAGCACAGCTCTTCCAATATGCACAGCTACTTCATCCCGATCCCATATTATAAGTCCAAGATTTTCACCATAGTGTTTTACATCCAGATTTACATCCGTAGTGGAAACATAAAGGCCAATACCTTCCAGCACCTGGTCAGCAAATAATTTAAGATCAGACATATCAGGATCTGAGCCAAATTTAATAATAGTTTTATAACCGTCTTTTTCGGCAATTAAATCATACCTAGAAGACTCATTAGCGCTGTAACCCGCTGACCTGAAAACATCCCTCAAAATACGCAAAAGCTCTTGCTTCATAATTAATCAGTGAAATAAGGACAGATGAACTGAAATATGTTTCTATGGCCACTGTGCATCACAGTACCCTTGTTGTCGTTTCAAGCTCTACTCCTTTAGTGGTAATCACATAAGAAATGGTCCTGTTAGGTACGATCATACCTCTCATTTTTCTAAGGAGTATAGAACGTTCTACTTCGCTACCACGTTCCCTCATCCTAAATTCAATTACACCATCGCATATGTGCTTCATATTATTCTCAATAATAGGTTCATGCATTCCACTGGTCATCATAAGAAGATGAACCGCACCTGTTGCCTTACCCATGGAAGAAATGATCTCTATCACATTCAATACGTTATTGAGTTCATAGGAGCGTAGGAAGTATGAGATGGAATCTACAACCCCTCTATATTTTCTAGTACGCGCCTGCGTCACAGTACCTTTAAGCAAATTAAGAGAATCGGTTCCTCTTTTGAGAAAATCCTTTGCGGATACATCAGAGACTAACTGCTTTGGTAGGACATTATAAAAGCGTGGAGAATAGGCATCTGTAAAATCGAATTTACCTTCTTCCAGATGTTTTCTGACGTTCCAGTTGAAATAATCCATGCCCGACATTACTTCAGCCAGCGGGTGTTCAGATGAAAAGTAAAAGACATCTTCATGATTTACAAGTCCACCATATGCAAACTGATGTGCAAAGACTTCCATACCTGCGCCTGGTTCTGCAAGAAGGAGAATAGTTGTTCCAGGCGGTACGCCACCACCTAACTGTACATCGAGACCTGCCACACCAGTAGGAACACGATAACCTCCGGAGCCATCAAAACTGTAATCCATAAATTTCACCCATGAGCGATAAATGCAAATATGTTAGTGTAAACTGAGATATTACTTGATCAGACAAGGAATATAAGAGTATTAATATAAAAATATGGTGGAAAGAAATGATCGACCTCAATAACCTGAAATATGAAAATAATCTAATCCAAGCTATTGCACAGGATGCTGAAACAAAAGAAGTCCTCATGTGTGCCTATATGAATAAAGAAGCCTTGCAGAAAACGATCGAAACTGGATATGCACACTACTGGAGTCGCAGTCGCAAGAAACTCTGGAAAAAAGGAGAAAGTTCAAATCATCTTCAAAAGATAGTAGAGATACGTATCGACTGTGACATGGATGCTATTCTCATGTTAATCAAGCAGGAAGGTGGAGCATGCCATACCGGATACAGATCATGCTTCTACCGCACCATAGAGGGAGAGATAGTAGGTGAGAAAGTATTCGAGCCGGATGAAGTATACTAGCTGGCCTGCAATTGAATTATATAGAGAAGATGAGTAATATATCCTTATGAAGAGAGAGGGTCAACATATAACACGCATTTCAACTGATACAAGCGCTATAATTGATGGTGCTATATCTATGCGGGTAAAAAGTGGCGATTATGCCGGCCTTCAGGTAATTATCCCTGAGGCAGTGGTCGCAGAACTTGAAGCTCAGGCAAACCGGGGATTAGAGATAGGGTTTAAAGGACTGGAAGAGCTGCAAGAATTGCGCAAACTTGCCACCCTGGGAACAATAGAACTTGTTTTTGCGGGAAGAAGACCAAACCTTGACGAAGTCAAGCTTGCCGGTGGTGGAGAGATTGATGCACTCATAAGAGAAACAGCTCAAGAAAATGATGCTTTATTCGTTACTGCTGATAGAGTACAGTCACAGGTTGCCATAGCAAAAGGGATAGATGTTGATTTTATATCTCCCCGCTTTATTGAATATGGACCGTTAAAGATAGAGCAGTTCTTCACAGAAGATACCATGTCGGTGCACCTCAAAAATGGGGTGCCTCCTATGGCTAAAAAGGGAAGTGTGGCTTCTGTGCAATTTTTAAAGATAAGAGAAGAACCCTGTACTTATGGAGAACTTAAATTCATTTCAAGGGAACTTATAGAGAGGGCACGTAGCGATCCTACCTCCTTTATGGAACTGGATTTCAATGGGGCATCTGTGTTGCAAATAGGCAATATGAGAATAGCCATTACCAACCCACCATTTTCAGACGAAGTAGAGATAACTGCTGTTAGGCCAGTAGCAAAAGTATCTATTGAACAATACCGTCTGAGCTCAGTTCTTAAGGAACGTATAAAGGAGCAGCGCGGCATTCTTATTGCTGGACCTCCAGGAGCTGGAAAATCTACATTTGCAGCTGGCATTGCCATATACTTGCATGATATGGGATACGTGGTAAAAACCATGGAAGCCCCCCGAGATTTGCAGGTACCAAAAGAAATCACACAATACGCACCACTGGACGGTAGTATGGAAAAAACGGCAGATATCTTACTGCTGGTTAGACCTGACTATACAATATATGACGAGGTGAGAAAGACCAGTGACTTCCATGTATTTGCAGACATGAGACTGGCAGGAGTAGGCATGATAGGTGTTGTGCATGCCAACAGGGCCGTGGATGCTATACAAAGGCTCATTGGTAGAGTGGAACTGGGAGTAATACCACAAGTAGTGGATACTGTGATCTTCATCAATAAAGGAGAAATATCGAAGGTCCAAATGTTGGAATTCACTGTGAAAGTACCTTCTGGCATGACAGAAGCAGACTTAGCCAGACCCGTGATCATAGTAACAGACCTGGAAAGTAGCAGAACAGAGTATGAAATATATACTTATGGAGACCAGGTGGTAGTGATGCCTGTGGGCCTTGAGATGAAGAAACCTTCCTGGAAGCTTGCAGAAGGAGAGGTAAAAGAGGTAATAGAGCGTTATGCTACCGGACCTGTGCAAGTAGAAATGATCTCGGATAACAAAGCTTTCGTGCGGGTCCTTGAACATGATCTTCCCAAAGTTATTGGAAAAGGCGGAAGCGTGATAGACAGTATCGAGAACATACTTGGCATCCATATAGACGTGCGTAAGTTTGAATCGGGAGAAACAAAAGCAAAGTCTCCGCAGAAAGAATTCCGCCCGATTATTGAAAAAACAAAAAAGCATGTCATTCTGAACATTTCTGAACTTGCAGCTCATGACGTAGAGGTGTATGCAGGAGATGAGTTTCTGTTCAGTGCTACAGTGGGGCGCCATGGAGACATAAAAGTAAGGGTCGATTCAGATATTTCAGATAGTATCCTCAATGCTGTAGAGGATGGAGAGCCTGTAACTGTAAAACCATTGTAGCTGACTCACCATATTCTTTTTTGACAAAATCACCCCTTCATTATGTTGAAAGATCATCTTAGAATTCAGCAATTTCTGCAGATGGAAGAGTAGATTGGGCCCACCAAAATAAGTTATCACATAGGTTTCTTTTTTTAAATTTAATGCCAACTTTTGTTTAATTATTCCACTTAATATATTCAAAAGAACACATTCATTTTCGATGAGTTTAAAAGTAGAAGCTGCATATAAGTGCGCGATGCCAGTCACTTTCCGCGATAAACTCCAATCTAACAAATTCATAATCACTACAGAGGTTACGCCTCCAAAAGGTGTTGATACCTCGTCTTTCTTAAAAGATGCCGAACAATTGCAAAGATATGTGGATGCGTTCAATGTGACCGATAACCAACGGGCAGTGATGCGCATGAGTTCCATAGCTGTGGGAAAGATGCTCAAAGATGCAGGACATGAAACTATCGTGCAATTTACTTGCAGAGACCGCAATAGATTGGCTCTTCAATCAGACCTTTTAGGGGCATGGGCTCTTGGAATACGTAATATATGTGTCATGACGGGAGACCATACCACCAAAGGAGATCATCCAGCTACAAAACCCGTATACGACCTTGATTCAGTACAACTACTGAACACTGTTAAGAAACTGAACGAAGGATACGACCTATCAGGCAATAGACTGGAACAGTCCCCAGACTTTGTAGTGGGTGCGGTTTCTAATACAGATCCCTTACAGCCTATGCAGCATATCAAACTTCGGAAAAAGGCAAGTATTGGAGTAGATTTTATTCAAACTCAGGCAGTGTATGACATCGAAGAATTTGCATGTTTTCTGGAAAAAGTAAGTGACATTGATGTGCCTATAATAGCAGGCATTATACCGCTAAAATCTGCAAAGATGGCCAGGTACATGAATCGCAACATTCCGGGAATAAGAGTCCCGGAGGAATTCATCACAAGAATGGAGAATGCAGAAGAGCCTGCAAGCGAAGGATTGGAGATCGCTGCACAGATCATCCGTGAGCTGAAAAAGATGTGTATAGGCATACATTTGATGCCCGTGGGACAGCATACACATACTAAAGAGCTACTAAAAATGTCAGGATTAACAGAAGGAAGAACACATAATGAATAATAAGAAGCATGAGCCTTCAGACAATAAAGCACCGATGCAGTTGATAGGTATAAGAACACCGATCATAAGAAAAGGAGAAGACATAGTACAGATACTGGTCGAGTCCATGAAAAAGCAGAGAATTTGCCTACAGAACACTGATGTAATAGTGCTGGCGGAATCTGCTGTAGCTACTTCTGAAGGACGACTTGTGTGTTTGTCTGACATTGATCCAACTTCTGAGGCTCTTGAGCTTGCACAGAAATATCAACTTGATCCTAGAGAAATGCAGTTAATAATCGAGGAATGCGATGAGATATTTGGTGGAGTGCCGGGAGCAGCGCTGACCATTACCAGAGGAGCACTTTCACCGAATGCGGGGATAGACAGCTCAAATGCACCTGATGGCTGCGTAGTACTCTTACCAAAGCATCCACAAAAAAGTGCAGCTATGATAAGGCAGGGACTTGAAAAAGCCTGTTCATGCCATATAGGTGTAATTGTTGGTGACAGTCGTACCCAACCATTAAGACTAGGATGTGT
>DAKU01000099.1:0-1405 GCA_002508425.1 Methanosarcinaceae archaeon UBA470 | reverse complement strand
TCTGTAGAGATGCCACTGTTCTCAAGAGAAGAGTGCATGTATTACAGTAACATAAACAAAGATCGGAAATAATCCGTTGAATGCTGCAAATGTAATTGAATAAATTATTCAAATGAAGAGAGATATATAGACATATTACTAGTACATAGAATACCTTTCACCATATATTATATTTGTACAAAATTCAAATGCGTAGAACCATTTAATCTCATCTGTGAAACTAATTCACAGGGGAAAAAGATGGCTACGAAAAGAATGAACTTTTTTATAGTACTTACTATCGTAGGACTGTTACTAATTGGAAGTGCAGTATCTACGGGATCAGGTAAGCAAACACAGAACTGTGTTTCTACCAAAGAAGATACAACAAAGATAAAGGATACTAATTCCACTAACAATAAAATAAAGAATATCATAGTTATGGTTCCGGATGGATGCTCGCAAAGTGTCCAGACTGTGGCACGCTGGTACAGCGGTGAAGAATTACAGCTTGATGACATGGTATCTGGAACTGTTTCCACCTATATGAGCGATTCACTGATCACCGACTCTGCTTCTGCTGCAACAGCCTTTTCAACAGGATATAAGACTTCTGACGGAGCCTTAAGCGTGGGTCCAAACCCGACAACTCTTTTAAGCACTATCGATCCAACAACTGTGGCTGAACCATATGTTCCTCTTGCAACTGTACTTGAAGGAGCGAAACTTAAGGGCAAAGCCACTGGACTTATAGCAACCTGCGAGATACCACATGCCACACCTGCTGCATTTGCTTCCCACGTAGAGTCCAGGAAACAGTATGACAATATAACAGAACAGATGGTTTACCAGAATATTGATGTGGTCTTTGCCGGGGGTAAGGATTTCCTCAATGACAGCCGAAAGGATGGAGAAAACCTCACCAAAGTACTGATGGACAGAGGATACCAGTTCGTTGAAACCGAAGATGAGATGATGTCTCTGAAATCCGGCAAAGTATGGGGAATGTTTGCAGGAGTAGCCATGTCTCCTGAGATCGACCGTGAGTATACGTCATCAGATGAGCCACACATCGCTAACATGACCAAAAAAACCATAGAACTGCTTTCTGAGGACACAGATGGATTTTTCCTGATGGTGGAAGGCAGCCAGGTTGACTGGGCTGGGCATGCTAACGACCCGATTTATATGGTAACGGATTTCCTTGCTTTTGACCAAGCAGTGGAAGTTGCTGTTGACTTTGCAAAAAAAGATGGAAATACACTTGTAATTGTCTTCCCTGACCACAACACTGGTGGCATGACGCTTGGAAGCAGTAATGACGAATCATATACAAAGACCACAGTGGAAGACCTTGTAGATCCTCTTAAGAACATGCAATGTACTTACTCTTACCTTGAAAGCCAGATACAGGACATGACCAATG
>DAKU01000073.1:39858-40437 GCA_002508425.1 Methanosarcinaceae archaeon UBA470 | reverse complement strand
AACCAAAATTGACTGTGACTACATCTTCAGGTTCAACTCCAACAGATAATCCACCGATTGCAAACGCAGGTGTCGATAAGACGGCAACTGTAGGCTCAGCTGTTACCTTTGATGGCAGTGCTTCCACTGATGATAATGGCATAGCATCTTACTCATGGGACTTCGATGCATCAAATGGAATAACATCTGAAACTACAACCGAGAGTGCTACGAAAACATATACTGCAGCTGGTACTTACACTGTGACTCTGACTGTGACAGATACAGCAGGACAGAAAGCAACGGACACACTAGAGGTGGTTGTTAGCAGTCCAACCACTACAGTTCCCTATATACCTACTTATGACAATAGATTGCGTTCAGATTCTACAAACACTGTGCTTTCCGCAACCACTTATCTTGATATCGGAAAGAGTACAGCAATTGCCAGAGATGTGATGATATTCGACCTGAGTAGTTACAAGACAACTGATACAATATCAAAGGCAACTCTGTCCTTGTATTGGTATTATCCAGCAGGTAAGACACGCACTTCTGATACTGTAGTTGAGGTATACAGGCCAGTGGAATGGGATCCAA
>DAKU01000073.1:0-39767 GCA_002508425.1 Methanosarcinaceae archaeon UBA470 | reverse complement strand
CAAACTCAGCAATGAAACCAAAATTAACTATAACAAGTTAACTGGAGAAAAATAAATATGAGCGAGCGGAGGTTCGCTCTACTTACTTTTTTTAGATTATACTTTTGAATGAATGTTAATTAGATGTGTGTAAAATAGTCTTGTTTATAGATATTTTTTGGGATGATTTTACTTTCGATCTCTCAAAAATTAAATTCACTTTCCCAATCAAAATCTGCAGCATCCTCATACCATTTAGGCCAATGCTCACACCATTTTGGGACAATACATTCCTTTACTCGTTCACTTAAATGATATGGCTTAATATCTAAGACAGGGGTTCCTTCTTCAGAGTCGATGTAAGGCGTGTAGATTCTACATTTATCAATATCAATTTCTTGAACATAAATATTTGTAATCAAGACTGGATTCGGTCTATATTCTGAGCGGGTCGCAAATACACCTAGTTCTTCAGGTCCATTGTTATAAGGTTTCTTATTCATTAGTATTTCACTTCTCTCATCATCAGCAGACAAGTTTCCCCACCAAACGATCTGCAAATGGCTAAAACCTTCAAGATTAGTTAAGCCTGATTTGTATTTCTCATCGAGCTCGATAAAAAACCTTCCATTTTCAGATTTTACCTTACCAATTTCTTTAAGAATTATTTCTTTTACCATTCATTCACTTCCTCTAATTTAATTATGAAATCAATGATCCATTCTTTTTCAGCTTTTAATAGACAGATCCTTCTGGTTGCCAGTTGAATATAAGAAAAATCACAAGCATGGTACTCTAATTTCTTTTCTAATACTTTGTAACATTCTATCATCTCATCAAGAGATTTCGAATATTCATTTAATCCCCGAATAGCATCCTTTTTATTTAATAATTTTAAATTGGATAAAGCTATATCCACTGGATATTTTGAAGGTTGCCAAGCAGAAACTAATTCTCTAATTCCTTCTTTTAAAACTTGTATCCCTTGTGGAGTAATTGTATAGATTTTTTGAGATACATTGTTTTCAGAAAGTCTAATCTCACTTTCTATTGATCCATTCCGTTCTAACTTATTCAAGAGTTTATACACTGATGACATGGAAATTTCTGTCCAATATCGCATATCCCTTTCTTTAATATCATTTTCAATTTCATAAGCATGCTTGGGTTTTTCATTAACCAGTCCCAATAATGCCACTTCTTTAGAGGATATTGTCATAATACAATATAGTAATAGTACAATATAGATAAATATTCCGTAAGAATATAGTAATTGTAGAAAAAGGGACCTATAGAAATCCTATTGAAATCAGTATCTATAGGCTATATTTTCCGAAAACAATCACGATTCATGACAACATATAGAAGTTTTATTGACTTGCATAACTGTTTGCATAGAGGATTTCTACAGAACCCAAAAATTAATAGTAACTGGAAGGTGTTTCCTTCCAGTTGTCGGGTGCATCCCCTGTTTGGGCCATTACATCAACGAAATATTCGTCATTATAATAATACCAGAGTTGTATGACAGGATATGATTCTGTGGTAAACTGATAGTAATCACCATTATATTCATCACCGTCTACCACTTCATCTTCTTCCTCATCATAGTAAGGACCCATGGTAGCATCTAGGGGGAACCATTCCCCATCCTCATAAACCTCTACCCATGCATGACCACCAGTGACTCCATCAAAGTTGACATATCCAAGAGCAACTCTCACAGAGCTTTCATTATATTCTCCTGAAGCTATCAATAGTGAAGCCAGCGTGTTTGCCTGCTCCTCACAGTCACTGACTATAGTTCCAGAAACAGGATTAGATGAATAATCCGGCGTTTCGCTTAGGAACTCTGCAGGATATAACCATGCTTCATCCTCTCCATTTAACAGTGAATCTGAAACCCATACCCAGGAAAGGGCTGCCTCATATAGATCATACTTATCTTCAAGATCATTATCTTCAAGGTATTCGAGCACTGTTTCATTATCCGGTGTTACATACATCTGGAAATGGTAATCCGCATCCAATAGAACTGTGTTGCCTTGCAGGAACCGATTAAGTTTATCCCTACTCTGCATATCCTGAACGAACTGTGACCTGTCGGCAAACAACTGTTCTTGGTCGTTCTGGAAAGAAGGCTGCTGTACTGCCCTCTGGGAATTTTGCATCATTCTTGCCGGAGACATCGGAGATTGTGAGTTTCCGGAAGGCATTCCTCTTGTGCCTCTTGCATCACCGCTTATGAATGCTCTACCGTTAGTAAAGGATGCATCCTGTGTATCATTAAAGGAAATAGACTGTATGTTCTCCACATTCTGTTCTTGCTGTTCATTTGAAAAAGCATTCGCACAACCTATCACAAGGGCACAAAATATTATACCGTATAGTAATAGCCTCTTCATTTGATCCACTCCTTGAAATTAAAACAATTGAGATATTAAAAAGAGGTATAATTACTCATACCTCAAAGCATCTACAGGTTTCATTCTTGATGCCTGGAATGCAGGCACAACACCTGAGATTACACCTACCGCCACTGCGATGGAAAGACCAAATGCAGTAAGAGTAGGAGATAAACCTACTGACACAGAGCCTCCCATCATCTGCATTCCCAAAAGTGGGAACAAAGCAGTGACCATGGAACCGACAATAACACCCAGGATCCCCCCTACAAATCCCACAAGTGCAGAGTTCATCATGAATATCATAAGGATATCCTTATTAGTTGCACCGATAGCTTTCATAGTACCGATCTCCCTTGTCTTTTCCATTACAGAGGTAAACATTGTGTTGGCAATTCCCACAGCGCCTACTACAAGAGATACTCCTGCAATAGCAGCCAGGAATAAGGTCATAGATTCCATCATTTCTGAAGCCGTTTCCACCATGGATGCAGATGTACTGACAGAGAAGTCCTGGTCTTTTTCCGTCACATGACGGGAAAGCATTAGCTTTTCTTCTATTTCTGCAGAGACGTTCTCAGCGATGTCCATACTCTCAGCCTTGACAACGATAGTATCGAATACGTCAGGTTCTGCATCTTCTATCAGAGTCACAGCTGCATCAATAGGCATGATAATAGAATTATCACCACTGCCTCCTTCAGACTCCAGTATTCCGACCACGCGAACAGACTTCCCAGCTATCGTCAGTACCTGGTTAAGTCCTACTTCATTATCGAACACATCTTCTGCAACGCCGCTTCCTATGACAGCAACATAGTTATCTGACGGTTCCAGTAATCTGCCTGACTCAACAGTATCTGTGGTAGAGTACTGCCATACCTGAGGATCAACACCTGTGATACTAAGCTCTGCTTCTTCTCCCAGGAAGTATACATCTTCTTGACCCGAAATCTGACCATACATGTATTGTATACCATCTACGGATTTGAGAGCCATGATATCTTTTTTAGTTAGGTTGGTGTCCTCTGAAGAGGCTGAACTGCCTCCACCACCTCCTCCTCCTGGCCCCATTGACATCATAGCTCTTGAAGAGCCAGGGGAAATGGTAATGGCTGTAAGATCCATTTCAGAGAGTCTTTCTTCCATGTCCTTTTGCATATTCTCACTCAAAGACATGATACCTACAACAGCACCTACACCTATGACTATACCAATAATGGTGAGCCAGCTGCGTATCTTGCTATGCAGCAGGATGGAAAGAGCCATTTTGAGATAGTTGCTGTTCCTCATTGTTAATTACCTTCTTTCTTTTTTCCGCGGTGTAAGAGTGAAACCAGTTTATTAACTATAGCGGGGTTTTCACCATGCTTTCTTCTGTGATACACTACATAGCCTGATGCAAGAACGATCGCTGCAAGAACGATGTAGGTATAGCTTGAGCTAGAAGAACTCTGGCTTTGTGCGCCAGGACCCGTTGCTGCAGTTGCACTACTGGACTGTGATAGTTCAACAGATTTTTCTACCGTGTTTCTTTGACCTGCAGAGTCCGTGTACTCGATCAAAACTGTAAGATCTTCATTGGCAGTTAAATTAGTGGATGTGGATGCTGCTGAAGCTGCAGTATTTCCACCTGGACCGCCGCTGGTATCGCCTGGCATGCCTCCTGCTCCCTGCTGGGATACTGTGAAAGAGGCAATTGTGTAATCTCCCTTTTCCAGGTTACCTACAATTGTAGATGAACTGCCTGATACAGTATAACCATCCTGTTCGGGGATAGATACTTTTACTGAATATGCTTCATTGTTACCTACATTAGCTATTGAGAATGATACTTCTCCATCAGAATTATCGGAGAAAGCAACATCGAAATCAGTCCCCCCTCCTACAAACAGACCCGCTTTTGTTGAAATTGTGCTGACATTAGAGTTGTAGTCCTCAACCTCGAGAGTAACATCCAGCTGGTAAAGACCTGGATCTGCATTTACATCAGCCATTACTATATAACTGACAGTCACAGATTGATTGGCAGCGAGATAACTGATGTACTTGGTATTATCTGAGTACACTGGTAAGATCGTACCAGTAGAGTCTTCCCAAGATATTTTCATATTCTTAAGAGGTGAACTTCCGGTATTTGTAACCACGAAATCAAGCTGTTCTTCAGTGGCAAAATCTATATTGGACTTACTTATAGTTACTACCTGAGCGTATTCCTTACCTCTTACTTCAATATCCAGCGTAGTTGTTTTAGTAGCGCCACTTGAGTCTGTAGTTACTATATCCAGCTCATATGTGCCTGCTGGTACGTCACTGTCTACCTTCAGCTTCAGTTTTACTGTTGCAGCATCATCGTCATCCTGTCTGGCATTGAGATAGGATATTGTTTTAGTCAGTGATTCACCACTTACCTGAGAGAATGGATATTCAGGTTGTGCAGTTAGAACTATGTTCTTAAGATCCTCGTTTCCAAAGTTCTGCACACTAAGGGTCAGTTCAACTGTCTCACCTGGTCTTGCAGGGTTTGGAGTCTGGCTTATAATGTCAACGCTAACCCCGGTGGCATCCACATAATCGCTTGCTGCAGCAGCATGTGCGACGGGGGATAATATTAAAAGTAAAAATAATAGCATTCTTTTCATGGCAATCACCTTAATTGTTTTGTCTTTCTTCTATTGATTCTACTAATCCATCCCTGATGTGAACAACTCTTTCAGCATATCTGACAAGAGTCACATCGTGTGTCACAATGATAATTGTCTTTCCTTCTTTCTTGTGTAAGTCATACAGAAAATCAAGAATATATGTTCCTGTTTTGCTGTCAAGGTTGCCTGTTGGTTCATCTGCCAGTATTATATCTGGGTCTACGGCCAGTGATCTGGCAATAGCAACTCTCTGCCTTTGACCACCGGATAGTTGAGATGGAAGATTGCGGGCTTTTTCGGAGAGTCCCACCAGATCCAAGAGTTCAGCAGCCTTCTTTTTAGCCGAAGAAGGATCTGCATTCTGAAATTCAAGAGGGAGCATAACATTTTCAATAGTATTTAACGTGGGGATCAAGTTAAACTGCTGGAAAATGAAACCTATCATTTGCCCCCTTATAGTTGCCAGTTCAGACTCACCTAGGTGTGAGATGTCTTTCCCATTGAGAAAAACAGTACCTTTACTTGGTATGTCAAGGCAGCCCAAGAGGTTCATCAAAGTACTTTTCCCGCTACCACTTGGACCCAGTATGATCACGAACTCGCCTTTAGAGATGGTTAAGTCAATACCCTTCAAAGCGGCGAATTCTGTCTCGCCCATCTGGTAGATCTTCCAGACGTCCTCCAGTTTAAGGAGGGAAGATGAGTTAGTATCCTTATTCGAACCTTCAGCAAAATTATCAGACATAAGGTATTCTCCTTATTTTGAGTCCTTATGATATGAAAGGGATGAAGATGAAACCTGTGCATTATTGGACAGGTTTTTCACCATATTCCATAGTAGCAGATTTAACTGCCTTTTGTCAAGGACATCATAGTTTTTGAAACCGTACTTTTTACTCACTTTATCTCTCCAGTAATGTACCATAACCATAAAGTATTGTGTGGATAATATTAATATATATTTATTTTCATGTAGTTTTACCTAATCCCCTTTAGGGAGGCATCCACAGGAGAGTGAGATGCCTCCTATTCACTCCTTTGTGTGGTAATCACACATGGGGAATGGGGGATGGCTGTGTTGGGTGGTACGCTTGCCAGCATGTTCCTGGCAGCAAACCCCCTTTTAGTATTTTATAATAAAAACATACTTAGAGCTTAAAGAGAAAATGGAAATTAGTTTCAAAATTCAAACTTTTATACAGTATTTGAGAGTAAAATAACCTTTAAAATGAGATGAAATTGCATTTAGAATCACTATAAAGGATTATTATGATAAAATATCTCAAAAAAGAAGATTAGACCTTAAGACTGTTGATCTTGTTCAACAAGAAGTATAACGTTTCCTCTACCTCTTTTGAACTTCTGGATCATGCCTCTCTTTTCAAGATCAAATAGCATGAGGCTTACTTTGCCCTCAGAATATTTTAGCTTGCTTCTTAGATCCTTTTGAGTCATTCGCCCTCCTTGAGAACGAATAATATCTAATATTTCCTGCAAATCAGAAGGTATTGGCCCTTTGGGAATATCATCCACAGTAGTTGTTTCTGTCTGTTCCGGCTCAGTAATGATCAATTCTGTAGAGTCATCATATGATTCTTCTGAATCCATTGCCTCGGAGTCCTCTGATTCCATTTCATGGTTTTCTGAAGATGCTGTAAATTGAACCGGCTTGGGAGTCAGAACGACATTTTCCCCGATCTTATCTTGTTTTACTTCATGATGTTTTTCTACATGGGAAGTAGTTTTCGGACTTGCAAAATATCTGAAAATAATAAATACACCAAAAAGTATGAAAATTGTTATAACAAGAGTATCTGTTGAAATAAAACTAGTCTTACTTGCCGTCACATTCTGAGAACTTACATACTGACCTGAAGACGAGGAAACATTACTAGAAGCGTTAGTAGAAGACGTACCCTGATAATACTCAGGGAACAAAAGAAGATCAAGCACATAGCTGCCTTCATTCGTAATATTCACAAAATCCTCGGCATAATAAGTAAGAGTACTATCCTCATAATAACTTGCTGTTATCTTATAGTTTCCCGGAGATAGTTCAAAGGAATAAGTTCCATATGTACACACCATAGACTGCAAGGGAGTGGAGTTCACTTCTACAATTACATTTTCCAGTGGTTGGAATGTATTCCATTCATATACCACTCCATGAATGGTAGCACCTGCGCTTGCTGTCATTAAAAATGGAAGGACGAGCAAGATGGCAAATATGATTCTGCGGGAAAATGCCTTCATTGAACACCAGTATAGATATAGGGGCTATTAATAGTTCTTCTCACTGTAGGTAGTTCCCATTGCATTTCGCCCGAACTACCATCCTGACATGTTATACTGTAAGTACCGTTACCAAATAGATCAACTGTACAAGTTCCACTTATATCGAGAGAAATTTCATTTGCTTCTATAATGAATGCCGATCTTTGTGCAGAAATATCCACTTCAGCATCAATTAACTTATAATAGGATAAACGATCCTCACCTTTTTGTGACTCTTCATACTCATATTTCCCTACTATATCGATCGGAGATTCCGGACCCTCTGGGAAACCTACTATATACAGAATACCATCTCTTACAGAAAGATTAGCGTTTAAATCACCTGCTAGGAGCACCCTGCCTTTACCAGTTGCAGAAAGTGTACAACCTTCGCCTAATTCAATATGCCCCGGGAGCATCTTTTTGACTTCGTTGAAAATCTCGGATAAGATGGAATTCGATTTTTTCAGGCTCTCTCGTGAGAGTTCTAAATATAGTTCCTTTTCCAGTGCCTGACATTCTGGATCCGAGCAATCATCATGTCCATTATCTGCAAGTTCCCGATATGTTCTTGCACTAGCTATCAAAGCTTTGTACTCTTCCAAAAGAGACTTAAGCCTTTGAACGTCTTTGCCCTCTTCCTCAAAACTCAGTATTTTGGAGTCTATATCTTCTGAAATAATATCTGCTTCTGAGAGAATATAATTAAACTCCTCTTTTTCATCCCTTACAACAGGATGAACATCGGGATGTTCCGGCTTAAGATAATCAGGAGATGGAAGAACACCTAGATATGTCGGAACAAGGCTGTAACTCACTTTATAGTCAGGACCATTGTTCTCAGAGGAGGGCTTATCTGCACATCCACCTGCAATTGTAGCCAAGAAGATTGTAAATATAAGCACTATAGCCTTGTGATTCATGTGATTCATATACCTATATTTTTTAGTCTGGCTGTGTCCCGTTCCATCCGGAACGCTGTGAACTGGCGCCAGTATGCCAGCCAATAAAGGCATTGAACAATATAAATATGCTTGAGAGACTTGCATATAGCTGTTATAATAGAAAACAGAGATACTATTATTTATACTTTTTTTGGAGAGATGAAGCTTTATAGCACATTAATTTAAAAGGAAATTGTTTAGAAGGATATAGATTAGTGATTACAGGATTTTAAATACTGATTCAAACTATTAAACTCATTAATTTACACATTATTTCCTAAAAAGCACCAAATTCATCCTATTTTTAAGTAAATGCAAGCTCATGCACTGATGAATAATTGATTGCTTATTTTACACCTCTGGATCTGACTTCCCAAAAAAGGTATTATAAAGGGACTTACAGTAATAAAAACTCTAATAAATCTTTCTTTTTTAAATTTAAACCCTTTTTTCCCTTTGATTGCTAAGTATCCTTATATGATTCACAGGGAATCCAGCAATTATGCCAACAGATTAGCTGCTTGGATACAAAGAATTGGGAGGAAAACAATACGAAAAAAATAATAATGAAAACTATAGCTGTCCTTTCAGTGGCTATGATGGTTGTATGTATGATACCATCCACATTAGCTGCACAGGACAACGGCCAGAAACAAAAAATGCATGAAGCAATGCATGATGAGAAGATAAATATCGGAGATCCAGCGAGATTCTCCCTTGACAATGAAACTTTTGAAACACAGCAGGAAAGAATGCTGGAGCAAATAAACGATACGATCTCAAAGATAGAAGCAGGAGAGGTCGAGGATGAAAATATCACAGCAGAAATGTTGGAGAACGCTACAACTCAACTGGAAGAAGCAAAAACAATAGTGGAGAATGCAGAAGACGGAGATGATCTGAGGGGAGCAATAGAACTAATGCACTCAGCAATGGAGACACTTGGATTAGCACCTGTAAGGATGATGGATAGAGAGGCTCCAGAAGAAGAATCATTCGAAACACAACAGGAAAGAATGCTGGGGCAAATAAATGATACGATCTCATTCATATCATTAATAGATTCAGGAGAGATCGATGATGAGAATATTACAGCAGAAATGCTGGATAACGCAACCAGTCAGCTAGAAGAAGCAAAAACAATAGTGGAGAATGCAGAAGATGAGGAGGATCTAAAGGAAGCAAGGGAACTTGTCAATTCAGCAATGGAGACACTTGGAATGGGACCTGCCATGATGGGCAAGCCAGAAGCTTTACAAGATGACGAAACTTTTGAGACAACGCAGGAAAGAATGCTGGAACAAGTGAATAACACCATCTCAAAAATAGAGTATGACATAGAGAACATAGATGAACTGGACAACCAAAATATCACAGAAGAGATGTTGACCACTGCACTCACAGAGCTTGAGAAAGTAAAAACACTAATCACCAATGCAGAAGGCGAGGACGATTTAAAAGAAGCAATGGAACAGATGCACTCAGCTATGGAAGAACTTGGAATTGGGCCAACTAACGAGAGAAGAATGGAACACAGACCAATGGAAAAAGCAGGAATTATTCCTGGAAATGAATCTTCTGGAGCTTGATACCCAAGAGGGTTAATCAGATAAAAACGAGTGAATTTTTGCGAGGATGCCCTCACCAGGGCATCCATAACACATATTAAGGAATTGGTACAATAGTTCATGGGAGTGTGAGGAGTTGTTAAAATCGTTCATGAGAGTGGTGGGAATATGGGATTTAGAACTATTTTTAGAATAGCATCTTCTGCTAGAGCATTTTGTAGAGTGAACATCAGGAGTTTAATGTTCCGAAAAAAAATGATGTTAGAAAAAAATGTGTTTATTGGAAGGAATGTGCTCATAGATCCGGGATATAATTCGTTGATCTCTATTGGTAATAATTCAGTCATATCATATGGAACTATTGTTTTAGCACATGATGGTAGTCTTAGAAAATACACGGGTTACACAAAAATAGAGAAAGTGTCCATTGGTTCTGAAACCTTCATTGGTGCAGGAAGCATTATTATGCCAGGTGTTAGCATTGGCAATAATGTAATTATTGGCTCAGGAAGCGTTGTTACAAAAAATATTCCCAATAATTCAGTCGCTGTGGGCAATCCCGCCATTGTAATTGGGTCTGTTTCTGAACTTATTAACAAACATATAAAAAATATGAGTGAATGTCCGATTTATGAAAAGATGCCAAAACGGACTGAGGAAATAATAGGAAATGAGTGGAAAAAAGGATGTGCATACATTCGGACTTATTTTGAAACAACTTTATGTTCAGTGAAAGAAGCGAATGAAATTACTAATAAAATAGTGTAAGCCACTATTATAATAGCTTCGTAGAAATGCTTAGATCATGCAAGAATTCAAACCTCTGGTTTTAAGATTCTAAAATTTTCGAGGCAGCGCATCTGGCTGAAAAGAATGCTCATGACTGATTATTTGATTGGATTCTTCGATTAAATTCTTAACCTGATTTGTAAATATATTGAAAGAATAATTATATCTCCCTTCAGAATAATATATCGCAAGTCAGCGCGGCGTATACTGCTGGACAGGAGATTCAATGATAGTTAGGAACGAAAATGATGTTTTGAAAGCCATTGAAGAACACAATGTAAAGTTCATACGGCTGCAGTTTACAGACATACAGGGTGTAGTCAAAGATGTGGAAATACCTGTGAAACAGATAGGAAAAGCTCTGACCACAGGTATCAGCTTTGATGGTTCATCCATAGAAGGATTTGTAAGGATATACGAATCCGACATGCTGCTTAAGCCCGATGTAACTACATTCGCACTACTGCCCTGGAATAACGGTAAAGGCCAGGTGGCACGCATTATCTGTGATGTACATCAGACAAATGGTGAACCTTTCAAAGGTGATCCTCGCTATGTGCTAAGAAAGGTGACGGAAAAAGCTGCAGAGATGGGTTTTACTTTGAATGTAGGACCTGAGATGGAGTTTTTCCTATTTGAAAGAGAAAATGGTAATGCTACTACCATACCCCATGACTATGGGAGCTATTTTGAATTTGCACCCACAGATATTGCTGAGGATATAAGGCGCGAGATAGTACTTGCACTTATGGACCTCAACTTTGAGATTGAAGCTTCTCATCACGAAGTGGCCTTTGGACAACACGAGATCGACTTTAAATATGGTGATGCATTGACCATGGCTGATAATGTGGTTACATTCAAATATGTAGCTCGGACTATCGCAAAGTTAAATGGCCTGCATGCGACTTTTATGCCTAAACCCATAGCTACTGTCAATGGCTCAGGTATGCACGTCAATTTATCCCTCTCCAAGGATGGAAAGAACGCTTTCTATGACCCTGATGCAGAGATGCAGATAAGCGACACTGCAAGGTATTTCATCGCTGGTGTTCTGAACCATGTCAAAGCTATAACATGTATAGCAAACCCTATTGTGAACTCGTATAAAAGGATAATACCAGGCTATGAAGCACCGGTATACATTGCATGGTCTGGCGCGAATCGTAGTTCCCTTATACGCATACCTGCTCCAAGGGGAAACAGCACCCGCGTGGAACTGAGAAGTCCTGACCCATCATGTAACCCATACCTTACTTTTGCCGCTATATTGGCAGCAGGTCTTGAAGGCATTAAGAATAAAACTGCACCAAAGCACATGGTAGATTACAATATTTTTGATCTGAGCGTCAAAGAACGTGCTGAACAGGGTATTGAAAGCCTGCCTGGAACTCTGTTTGAGAGTGCAAATTACCTAGAACAGGATGAACTCCTCAGAAAGGTATTGGGCACACATGTGCATGATAATATATTAAAGATTGCAAGAGCAGAATGGGATGCATATAAAGTGCAGGTACACGACTGGGAGATAGAAAGGTATCTAAACAGAACGTAACAGTACATGAGAATAAAAGTACGAGAAGCTGAGCAGGAGGATTACTCTCCTCTCTGCCAGTTCATAGAACTTGTGGACAATGATTTTTATCCCCCTCTTAGCATGAGAGGCAATAGCATAGCACAAAGGGTGCGGGAATGCCTTTCTGGACCTGATTCTTATTATATGATTGCAGAAGATGATACTTGTATAGAACATCCGACAGACAAGATTTTGGGAGTAATTGGCTGTAGTAAATACTGGAAAAGCGAGAAAGATGCATATATCAATCTTATGTGCGTACATCCGGGGTTCAGAAGAAAAGGCATTAGCGAAGTATTATGCAAAGAACTTGAAAAAAAGACTATTGCTGAAGGTATCAGAAAACTGTATGTTTGCACGTGGTCTACAAATGTTGCAGCTATGCGGTTTTACGAGGCTAAAGGGTTTATACCATACTGCATCGTGAAGAATGATAGAGGTAATAGAGTTGATACTATTCATTACAGGAAAACAACTGTATAAAAATGGGGAATAACAGCGACAACTTTATCCCACAAGCTGTCTTATCCCAATGGCTGCATTAAAAGTGGATATACGGTGTCTATCAGCATGGTTAGGAACGACGAGGAAGTGGATAGACACCGCGACCATCAAAGTGATGTTATTGCTTCTTCTCCTGCTTTCTTGCAAGTTTGCGAGTTGAGAGTTTCTCTATAGCCTGCATGTCCACATCTGAACCTTTTGAAAGCAAACCATTCTCGATTGCATTTTCTACAACTGCCTTTCCTGCGGGGCTGCGTACAATGACTGTAGTATAGCCTTTGGGACTGCCTACAGAACCTGCAGAAATATCTGAATCAATTGCAGTGAAGTCAGTGCATACCCTGCAACCCGGCCTGACACATTCATCAATGTCCTTTAAGGGTATCACTGTAAGACTACCATCTCTCATGGTGATCTCAAGCTTACCTTTGACATCGAAATGAACAATGTCTAGGGGTTCGATACTGCGCTCTTTGATAAGCTTGCCTTCTACAAGTTTTTCGTAATCGAAGGTCTCCGTACAGAACAAGCCGACTACTAAACGAATGGAGCGCTTAAATGGCCTAAGCAGGTCGTGATCGCTATCAAGCATCTTTCTGACAGCCTGAACAACGCATGGAACACCCACGATTGCAACACTTCTATACTTGCGGGTAACGACAGCCTCTTTCAGAGAAGATACCAGTGGTACCCACCAATTATAGCGACTTCCTGCCTGACTAATGAGAGCATCTTCGGATGTGATAACAGTAGACGATGGCTTAAGTGTCCATTGATCCTCTTCCACTGTGACAACTGCGTCGATCATTCCTTGTTCAAGGGCATTCACGAGGATAGCTGTAACAGCTCCACCGCTCTGCTTTCCTGGAATAGGGATATCTGCTTTTGCAGAAAAGATATCAATATATTCACCGAACACTTCAGTTGGTGCAGGGTCCAGCCTTGGGCAGGTTGCGTAACATGCACCACATGGAACTCCGTCAACAACTTCCTTACAGTACCCGTTGTTAAAGGGGCTTGTGGATTCGTCTCCTGTTTTGAAATAAATGGCATCTGCCGGACACACTGCCACACATGCACCGCATGCTGCACATATCCCTGTATCCCATACTTCAGCCTTAAGATCAAGATAATTTTTGCCCATTTTATATCACTCCCATGTGTACTTGCCAGCAAAGGGCCTGCTGCTTGATGGAACGATACGAGTGTAATTTGTGTTCATCAAAGGAGCCGGATCGATATTGAACCTTGAACAGAAGTCTTCTATTACTGGTGACAAGCGTTTAAGGTCAGTTTCAGTGAACTCGACTTTCTTTGCACCTACTCCCAAAAGCCTGTCTGCTACCTCTCCACGGATAACGATTTCTCCACCATGTATACCGCTGCCTATGCCTCTATCCTGCATGAATGGTTCTTCAGCCATACAAAACACCATTATAAGGCCTCCTGCCATGTATTCCCCAAGAAATGCATGGGAAGTGCCGCCTATAATCAGCATTGGCTTCTTGGATTCGTACTCTTTCATGTGGATGCCGCCACGATATCCGATATTGCCCCTTACGTAAACTTTACCGCCACGCATACTGTGAGCTACAGCATCACCAGCGCTTCCGTGAACAACGATCATGCCACCATCCATGGTATTTCCGGGAGCATGTTCGCAATTCCCGTAAACTGTACACTCTGGGCCATTCATGAACATGCAAAGGTCCCCACCGGGAATTCCATTGATAGTGATCTTCACATCACCCCTCAAACCATCGGCTATAAAACGCTGTCCAAGTACGTTATTAATCTCGATTTCCTTTGCTCCGGAAGCTACAGCCTGACGGACCTGCTTATTGAGTGGGGTGTAATGCATACCTTTTGCATCGATGACTACTTTTTCCATTTTTATGCCCCCACTGGATTGACTTTCAGCACTTTCAGCATGCCTTCATCCAGCATATATCCACGCAGGCGTTCGCGGTTACCTCTCAGGCTTTCAATGCTGTTCAAGCCCGCAGCACCCATAAGCTCACTGAGTTCCAGTGTCCAGGCATGAATAAGATTGGCAACGTTCTGAGCCCCAATTTCAGGATCTAGGCGATCTACGAGATCTTGCCTCTGAGTGGCTATACCCCATGGACACAGATTACGGTAGCAGTTACCACATACCCTGCACCCAAGAGCAATAAGTGAAGCTGTTCCTATGTATACTGCATCTGCTCCCAGAGCAATAGACTTTGCAAGGTCTGCGCTGTTGCGTATACCTCCACTGGCAATAATAGAGACTTCATTTCTTACACCCTGGTCATTCAGCTTTTGGTCCACAGCTGCAATAGCAGCTTCTATGGGTATACCTACATTATCCCTGAATACCTTGGGAGCTGCACCAGTACCTCCACGGAAACCATCGATTACCACTGCATCAGCTGAAGAACGGGCAATACCTGCAGCTATGGCAGCTACGTTATGCACAGCTGCTATTTTCACGAATACAGGCTTTTTCCATTCAGTAGCTTCTTTAAGGCTCCTGACAAGCTGTGCAAGATCCTCTATGCTGTAAATATCATGATGAGGCGCGGGACTTATGGCATCCGAACCCAGAGGGATCATACGAGTGCAAGATACATCAACACATACTTTTTCACCAGGGAGATGACCACCGATACCGGGCTTTGCACCCTGGCCGATTTTTATTTCAATAGCTGCACCACGTTCAAGGTAATCAATATCTACACCAAAACGGCCTGAAGCTACCTGCACAATGGTGTGGTCCTGATAAGGATGTAGAGCATTATGTAGTCCACCCTCACCGGTTCCCATAAAGGTGCCCATCTCAGCCACTGCCTTTGCCATACTTAGCTGCGCATTAAGACTGATAGCACCATAACTCATATGACCGATCATAATAGGTGTCTCAAGTTTCAAATTAGGAGCAAGTTCCGTGGCAAGCTCCACATCACCCTGATCGTTCTTTTTGAACTCAAGTCTTGAGGGCTTCTTACCAAGGTAAGTCCGCAGTTCCATGGGTTCCCTTAATGGATCGATACTGGGATTGGTGACTTGACATGCATCCAGCACCAGCCTATCGAAGATTATCGGATAATCAAGAGCATTACCCATACCTGCAAGAATTATCTTACCGGTGCGGGCCTGGTTTATAACGTCTTCTCTTACCTGGGCTGTCCACACTGGGTGACTGCGGTAATCCACAGGTCTCTCCTGAAGTGAGATAGCATCTCTGGGACACATGGAAATACAACGGTGGCATGCAGTACATTTACGGGAGTCTACAAGGATCTTGTCGCCGTCCACCCTGTAAACACCATAAGAACAATTGTCCACGCAGCGCATACACTGCATACACTGATCACGGTCGATACTGACCTTATAACGCATTGGTACACTTCCAAGGGTCATACAATAACCCTCCCTATAACTGGTTCGCCTGCTCTGGGCATACGGATATTCTGCACATTAGGATCCATAATCCTGATAGCAGCTTCCTCACTCGAAATATAGAGCTTGTCTCCGTTCTCTCCAACGACCATTGGGCGAAGCTTGATACGGTCAGTAAAACCTACTATTCCCTGACTGGTAGCCACAACTATGGCGAAAGGTCCATTCATCTGAGCTGACCTGTATGTAAGGCGCATAGCGTGATTGATCTTCCGCTCCCGTTCTGGCATTTCATCGATCTCGTCCCAAAATGGAGGAGCAAGTGCTTTAACTACCATATCACTGGCGAGACCATGGCGCCTACCTAGAATATCAAATAAATAAGCTACAACTTCAGTATCTGTGAACATTGTACACTTGTATCCATTGCTCTCCACATACTGTTTGTTAGTTCCATAAGAAGTGATCTCACCATTGTGAACCACTGACCAGTCAAGCAGGTTAAATGGATGAGCTCCACCCCACCATCCGGGAGTATTTGTTGGATAACGGTTATGTGCGAGCCATATGTAGCCCTTGTAATCCTGTATGCGATAGAAATCTGCAACATCTTCTGGCCAGCCAGCCGCTTTGAACACACCCATGTTGATCCCTGAAGAAAATACCAGAGCACCCTCTATACGGGAATTGATATCCATCACGAGAGTCTTCACAAGGTCATCTTCCGGTGAGGAGCTGCCTACCTTAAGATCTTTGTGAGGCTTATAAAAATACCGCCACGGTATATGCTGCTTCTTCAAACCTGGTTGTTCATAGGTGGGGATCTCTTCCTGATGGACTATACGTCCCCACTTTTCCAGCAGATCATCTACCTTCTTTTTAGGTTCTACGAGATTATCATAGAAAACATGAAGAGCATAACAATCTGGGAAATCGGGATATATGCCATAAGCTACATAACCCGCACCTTCTCCACTTCCTCGTTCATTCATCAGGCTAAGGGCCTTTTTTATACCTGAGCCATCCATTCCAGACCTGGCTCGGTCTATTACGCCTATAATTCCGCACATATTGACCACTAAGAATTGTTTTTTGGAGATATATCAATTGACTTTTGTAGACTTAACCATGCAAACGTCCATAAAAGACTTACCCCCGTCGTCCATCGGGAGCTATCTCCAATTGAAGAAAGCCAACTAGAAAATAATTGGCAACCAACGTCCGTAAGGACTTTTTAATAAAGTTAAATGTAAGGGATATTTCCCTTACAATATGCTTAGATAGGTGTCCAGTTCCCACTGGTGGACCTGTGCCTTGTATGAATCCCATTCAGCAGTCTTCGCCTGAAGGAAGCTGTTGAATACATGGTCACCAAGAGCTGCTTTTGTGAACTCACTACCACGCATGAGGTCAAGGGACTCCTTCAAACTGCCTGGAAGGGACATGATACCCCTCTTGGCACGCTCTTCACTACTGAGCTTGAAGATGTTGACATTCGTTGCCTCTGGTGGCTCGATCTTGTTCTTTATACCGTCAAGACCAGCACGCAGCATCAGAGCGAATGACAGGTATGGGTTACATGCGGGATCTGGGCACCTCAGCTCAACCCTTGTACCCATGCCTCTTGTGGCTGGAATCCGGATAAGTGAGCTTCTGTTAGAAGCAGACCATGTGACATAGATAGGTGCTTCATATCCTGGGACAAGCCTCTTGTAAGAGTTAACAGTTGAGTTAGTTACTGCAGCAAACTCTCTGATATATTTCAGTATACCACCTATGTAGTACATGGATGTCTGTGACAGTCCATTTGGTGCATCTGGGTCATAGAAGGCGTTCTTACCGTCCTTCATCAAAGACTGGTTAGTGTGCATACCTGAACCGTTCACACCAAACAGGGGTTTTGGCATGAAAGAAATGTAATATCCCTTGTGGTATGCAATGGATTTTGCAACATACTTGAAGGTTATGACCTTGTCTGCAGTGGAAAGCATGTCACCGAATCTGAAGTTGATCTCGTGCTGTGAAGGTGCTACCTCATGGTGGGAAGCCTCCAGCTTGAAGCCCATGGCCTCAAGTGCGAAGTCGATTTCTCTCCTTACATCCTGTGCCTTGTCAAGAGGTGCAAAGTCAAAGTATCCACCCTGGTCTGTAAGATGTGTTGTCGGGTTGCCATCAGCATCCAGTTTGAACAGGAAGAACTCAAGTTCTGGGCCTACATTCATTGTGTATCCCATTTTTGCAGCATCTTCCATTGCTCTCTTCAGCACGTATCTTGGATCGCCCTCGAAAGGAGTACCATCCGGCCTCTTTACATCACCAATGATACGAGCTACTGCACCTTCCTTTGGTCTCCATGGAAGTATCCTGAAGGTTGATGGGTCGGGCATGAGCATCATGTCAGACTCTTCGATTCTTGTGAAACCCTCTATGGAGGAACCGTCAAACATAACACCGTTCTTGAAAGCTCCTTCGAGATCCTCTGCGGGAATTGCCCAGCTTTTGATGATACCGAGAGTATCAGTAAACTGTGTTCTTATGAACTTTACATCGTTCTCTGCAACCTGTTGCAGAACTTCCTCTTTGGTCATTGCTTTTTCTGCCATTCCTATAACCTCTTAGGTATTAAGTAGCCCATTACCTAGGTGATAGTATAAATAGGTTTTGATTTATATTGGCAAAAAAGAAATCCAACAAAATAGAAGAGAATCAATGTTACATATAATAAAATTAACCCGTCAAAATAGACCATTAATTGTTCTGGAACATTTTATAAGGAATAGAATATACATTAGTGAAAGATCATGAATGGAAATGATGTGCAGAGACAACTGAAAGAAGCAGGGATTGATATATTAAAGTGCATGCAATGTGGGATGTGCACCGGGAGCTGCCCTTCGGGCCGTCATACAAGCCTGAACATACGCAGACTTGTAAAGCATGCCATAAAATCCAGAGATGTGCTTGAGGATAATGAGCTGTGGATGTGCACTACCTGCTATAATTGTCAGGAACGCTGCCCACGTCGTATTGATATAGTAGATGCTATTCTGAAAATTCGTTCCATTGCAGCACATGAAGGCATTATGCTGACTGAACACAGACAAGTAATTAAACTGTTCCTGGAGCACGGGCATGCAGTGCCTATTGATGAGATCAATATAAAAAAAAGAGAAGAACTTGGGCTTGAAAAGCTTCCGGAAACAGTGCATAAGTACCCTGATGCCTTAGATGAGCTTAAAACGCTTCTAGAAGTCTGCAAGTTAGCTGAGATAATAGATTAACGTTTATGAATAGGAGATAAAAATGCTACAACTAGCACTTTTTCTGGGATGCGTTATCCCTAACAGATATCCGGGTATTGAAATGGCTACCAGACTATGTCTTGCAAAGCTGGACATTGATTGTGCTGACCTGCCCGGAGCTTCCTGCTGTCCTGCACCCGGAGTATTCCGTTCATTTGATAGCCCCACCTGGCTGGCCGTAGCAGGACGTAACCTTACCCTTGGAGAAAGCATGCAAAGGGACCTTTTAACTATCTGTAATGGTTGTTTTGGATCTCTGGCAGATGCGAACAGGACATTGAAGGAAAGTGAGGAGGTGAGGCAAAAGACAAATGAGTACCTGGGAAAGATAGACCGCCAGTTCAAAGGAACAATAGATGTGCGCCATATAACTGAATTCCTCTATTCGGACGTCGGGCCAGAAAAAATAAAAGAAGCCATCGAGAAGCCTCTTGGCCTTAAAGTAGCAGTTCACTATGGATGCCACCTCATTAAACCCTCTAGGGATAGGGGACTTGGCAGTTTCGAAAGGCCTCGTTTCTTTGATGAACTTGTGGAAGCTACCGGTTCCGTAAGCCTTGAGTACTCTGACAAGATGGAATGTTGTGGAGCTGGAGGAGGTATGAGATCGGGCCTCAAAGAAAGATCACTTGCAATGGCAGAACACAAATTATCACGCATAAAAGAATCTGGAGCCGATTGCATAGTTAATGCATGTCCATTCTGTCACATGCAACTGGACGTAGGACAACTGGAAATCAAAAAAGCATTTGATAAAACCTATGACATACCAGTGTTGCATTATACTCAGCTTCTCGGGCTTGCTATGGGATTTACTCCTGAAATGCTCGGTATTCACCTGAATGCCGTAAAGAACCAGGAATTTGCGGTAAAGCTTGCCAAGCTGACTGAAGATAACTGACTTTATAGAATCTTAAGGATCACAGTGGCAAGTATGAATCCTATGGTAAATATTGAAGCTCTTTTTTAACCATATGTTCTTACCATCTGCACCATTAGACCTAAAATTGCATAGATAAATGTGTGGCTATATGCCACAGCCACATTTTCAGTTACTGTTCGAAAGGATATTATCAACAGACAATTCAAAAGATGCCGTCTTGCCGTTGACATCTACTGTGTACACACCCTTTTCCAGACCATACACATCAAGAGGTACAGACTTCGTGAAAGGCACCAATGCCTGTGTACATAAAGCATCCCTGGGGCGCATTGTGCTTATCTCCACATAGAAAGTGTTGCCATCCTTCTTTGTAGTGACATTACCAATAGTTGTGCAGCCATCTGAAAGGTAACCAGTAGCTTCCACATTCACCTGCACAGGGAAAGACTCCATTACCAATACCTGTACAGTGTCAACAGATGCCACGCCGGTTATAAATTCCCCTTCATCAGTACCTCCCACACCAGCTGTCTGGTTTTGACTAGTGCTGGAAGAATTATTAGATTCGAGTGTTGCCGGGCATGAGCATCCCGACATCACAATTACAAGTGCAACAATAAGCATCAGTAAATATTTTGGTTTCATCCGATATCCCCTATAATAATATGGTATATAGTATGTTTAGATATAATTATAGATATATAGCAATTGCTTAAAGTGCGAAAAAAGTTGATATTAAACATTTTTGATGGAATAAATTGTCGAAAAGAAGAGAGCAACATAAATGGAATATAGAATGAGAAACAGATACCTACTCATCAGTCCAATTCGTACCAATAGATTTAAGATATTGAATGTTATTAGGAGAGTGAAAGTTAAAGAGAGCGTGTGGCCTAGCCAGGATATGGCGGCAGCCTCCTAAGCTGCAAGCCAGGGGTTCAAATCCCTTCACGCTCGTTATACTCTTTTCTAACATTATCAAATCAAGGAGAATCATCTAATGATCCGCAAGGCCACTGTAAAAGATGTCGAGGCAATGAAGAACATCATTAATGCATATGCAAAACAGGAGAAGATGCTTCCCCGCTCATATAATGAGCTCTACCAGTATATCCGTAGCTTCTATGTATACGAAAAAGATGGAGAAGTGATCGGATGTTGCGCCCTGCAAGTAGTCTGGGAAGACCTTGCAGAAGTACTTTCTTTTGCGGTCAAGCCCGAATATTCGAGAAAAGGAATTGGTTCCCAGTTGCTCAATGCCTGTATGGGCGACGCACATCAATTACAGGTAAAGAAGATATTTACGCTTACATATGTACCCGAGTTTTTTGAAAAGCATGGGTTTGTCAGAGTGGACAAATCAATATTGCCCCATAAAGTATGGAGTGGCTGCATAAACTGCCCAAAATTCCCGGACTGTGATGAGATAGCTCTTATGAAAATTATAGAATGAAGTTTTTATCTCAACTTAATTCTGCTTTAAGATACACGGTTCCGTTTTCTTCTTTAATCACAGAGAAACCGGCCTTTAAGTATAAGGTAATGGCTGGTTCCAGAGAAACAGCAGTTTTCAGGGTTGCGGTTTTATAATGCACAGTTGCAAATTTCAGAGCTTTATTTAACAATGCCGAACCGACACCCATCCTCCGGAAATCATTATGCACATAAAGCCTCTTAATCTCACATTTATCTGAACTTTTCTTTTTGACAGCGCACGTGCCCACAATTGTATTGTTTATGAAAGCTACAAAGAAGATGCCTCCATTTTCAAGATAATTTGCAGCAATATCATTAAGGTCGAGATCCTTTTCCGGATCGTAGGCAAAACCCTCTGAAGCTAGAACCCCAACGATGAAATATTTCACAGAGGAGTTCATAAAAGAAGAGAATGTCCGTATAATCACGGAATATAGTCCCCGGGGCTTTTCAGAAAATCAAAGGCAATAGAACTCAGTAATTGCACACCCTGTATTAGCACGTCTTCGTCTATATCAAAACTGCTGGAATGATTGATATCCTTAATATCTTTTTCCAGATTTCTCGTTCCCAAGAAAAGGAACATACCTGGCACATGGCGTAAATAATAAGCAAAATCTTCAGAACCAAAGCTAGGAGAGGCATTGTCCTCTACATGCATAAATAATCCCTTAAGTAGGCTACTAGTTGTTGCTGTGAACTTTGAATGGTTCATAAGTACTGGATAACCATGAGATACCTCCAGCTCATAAAAAGGCACACCTTTAAAGCCTTCTCTTGCATATTCTTCCACAATAGAACTCAAGATTTCACCCAGAACATTCTCAATGGTTTTGGTATCCTTTTCATGAAAGGTCCTGAAGCTTCCAAATATCTGCACTTCATCTGGGATGATGTTAAAGCGAGTACCACCCTTAACCATGCCAAAGCCAAAAACGTGTTTTGAAGAATAAACTTGCATGCCAACTTCCTGCCCTGCCCTAGAAATAAGATCTGCTGCCATGCTGAGGGGATTTATACAATACTCGGGTATAGAGACATGGCCACCTTTTCCTATCAGCCTGATGCTGAAATCATTGGAGCTTGCCATGAAAGGCCCTGGACAAAAACGCACATAACCTACATCCACATCCCCGAAAATGTGAAGGCCTACAATAGCATCAACGCCTTCAAGGCCTCCATTTTTAATAACCGTTTGTGCCCCACCAGGAGATTGTTCCTCTGCAGGCTGAAAAATCAAACGTACTTTGCCAGAGAACTCATTTCTCTTCTCGTGAAGCAGGCGTGCCACACCCAATACTATAGCCATATGCCCGTCATGGCCGCATGCATGCATAACTCCTTTGTGGCAGGAAATATATTCACTATTGAGAACTGTTTTTTCTTCGTCTATAGGTAGAGCATCTATATCAGAACGAATTGCAATACACGGTCCTGGACCATTGCCCTGGATATCTGCTATAACACCGGTACCTGCAATGGAACTGCTTTCCAGGCCAAACTCCCGGAGCGACTCCATTATCCTCTTTTGCGTCATGTACTCATTGAAACTTAGTTCCGGATACCTGTGGAACTCACGCCTCTTTTCTATGATCCATTGTTCAAGGGAAGACAGGAACATCACCTGTAATATGCATTATATTATAGAAGCAGATTGCTCATAATAACTCATAACCATTTTGTTCGGACAAAAGTCTGCAATATAATTATTACTAAGGAGACTTATTACTTTTAGACCAATAGAATGGATGATCAGAATGATAAAAACACGGCTCAGAGATTTCTTTATAACAAAAGAGGACTGGATATTTGCGGTTTCCGATTATTTTCATCCTCATGGCATACGCTCGACACTGAGATATGTACCCGATGAAACGGGAGAGCGGCAAATGAACGGAAAAAGATACCGCAAGTATGATTTCGATGATTCTTTCGATTTTATGCGAAAACATCGGCCTGAATGGGTAGAAGATGTACATGTTGTACCTGAAGACCAGGTAAAAAAGATACTTTCTCCCAATGAAGCTATACAGCGTCTTGAATCATCTGATAGCCGAATAGCTGCAATAGTAAATGTTCTCGAAAAAGCCGGAGTGCCAAAGTCCCACATGGGCGTTACAGGCTCTTTGTTGCCAGGACTACAGAATGAAACCTCTGATGTGGATTTTGTAGTATATGGAAATTATTGGTTCATAGCCAGAGATGCTATTACTGAGGAAAAAAAGAAAGGTGGACCTATAGAAGATATAAACATGGAAATGTGGCAAAGGATATACAAAAAACGCATTCCTGAGATATCCTTTGAAGAGTTTGTGATCCATGAGAAACGAAAAGGTAACAGAGGCATGGTAGAAGGCACATATTTCGATCTGCTTTTCGTGAGAGATTGGGAGCAAATAAAAGAGCCTTCAGCAAGAGGAGCAGATATTGGAACCATGAAAATAGAAGCAAGAGTAACCAATGCAGACCTTGCTTTTGATAGCCCTGCTGTGTACAAGGTAGACCATCTTGAAATAGACCATGTGCTATCCTACACCCATACATACGCAGGGCAGGCTTTGCCTGGAGAACTTATTGAAGCTCAAGGAGTCGTAGAAAAAATAGGCGAGAAGAAACGCCTTGTAGTAGGAACCTCACGTGAGCCAAAGGGAGAATGGATCCGTTCCCTTACATTGCTCGAAAAAGAAAAGAGGCAACAATAAAAAAAGAGATAATTGATCATTTGGAGGATATTTATCCTCCACCTGTCACCTGTCCTATATCAACAACTCTTTCAGGAATTTCTTGTCTTGCAAATTCAGCTTTGTCAACTTTGCCCTCTTCGCGTTCTATTTTCACCTTGACAGCATCTGCATCCGTGACCACCAGGGCTTCAACATTATAATAGAGTCCAGTGGTATCCATCAGAACCCAAATAGCGTCTTCTTCCTGCTTAATTTCAAGTACTTTTCCTGCAGTGCCCGTATTCAGATACAGCACATATGAGCCAACAACAATGGGAGCTCCATTTATATCATGAGCTTGGATAGAATCTGAACCTTCCGACATGTTATCACACTCTTTGAACAAAACAGATTCGTAGTCAGGTTAACTGAAAAAAGGAAATTAGTTTATAACTTCTTTGCGAAGTTCGCCCAGAGTTGCGACCCTTTCAGCAAAGGCATTATGACGGTGAATACTTTCCTCATTGATCTGCTTTATAGTTACCACTGCATCGTCGGGAAGATCATTGAACTCCTTGACAACATTATGAGCCATGGTACGCACGCAGTCTTCTACAAACTTGGGGTTCTTGTGAGCAGTCTGAACTACCATTGCCTCATCGGAACGCTTCAGCAGTTCGAAAACGCTTGAACTCATCGATTTCTCTATGATAGCTATGACTTTTTCAAGAGATATGAAATCATCACTTGAAACTTCAATAGAGATAATTCCTCTTCCTCTCTGGTTATGCGTTGCCATGGGCACGCGATGGAGGAATTCGGCAATTTTCCTGTTTTCCACACCTATTTCTTCAAGTTGTTTGCGGGCATTATCCGTCATGATCTCCTGGGCACAGGGACAAGCGGTCATTCCTACAACTTCTGCACCAATGAGTTTGGTGATACTGATTCCTGTATCTTCCCTGGTAGCTTTTGCTTCAGCGAAGATCTCAACTACTTCCTGACATTCCATTTTAGTGGCTGGGGATTCCCTTTTAATAACGTACTCACTCTTAAGGTGCACTTCTGCTCTTGTAGCATATTCATGCCTCTCGAGCAAGTTAAGAGCAACATCACTACATAGCTGTTCGATCTCGTAAACAGGCATATTAACTGCTTTTTCTAAAACTTCGTCAACTGCCTCAAAATTACGGGAAAGATTTGCGCCTTTTCGGTCAGATGGCAAATCAACAAAAATATCAAATGTAGAGATCAGCATAACGGGGCGCTTATCTTTTCTTTTGACAGCAACCAGTTTTTTAACGTTCGTTACACCTACACGAGTGAGGTTGATAGGTATTTTGGGCTTATTAGCCTGTATATCTGGCAATATGACAGTGGAAAGTTCCATAACATTACCTCTAAGAACAAATCGCATTCATGTAAAAGTCAGATGAACCCGTTTTTATATGTACTTGCAGGAAATGAGTTCATCACATGTAAATGTTGTGTTGCACAGGGGATACATTAAAATATTTAAACAGCGATATATTTTTTAAAGGATTATGAGTACGCCCGATAATCCAACTGGTACAAACCAGAATCGAAAGGCAACATTGAAAGAAAAATATATATACTAGATATGCAGAATAGGATTATCAAGTAAAATCACATGCAAGCTATGAGGTGACATGATGGTTGAAACAAGGAACTTTGTACTGAGAGATAAGAATGGAAATGAGCACGGTGTATTTACCGGGAAACAGCCACGTCAGGCAGCATTAAAGGTTGCAAACCGCGGAAAGGGAACAAAAGCAAAGCCAGAGACTATAAAGCTTCGCGAGAGGGGCACAAAGAAGATCCACGTCTTTAAGGGCTGGAGAGAAAATGTAGCGGCACCAAAGAACAAGCCAGATTGGATGCCCGATAAGATCAGCAAGCCTTTTGTAAAGAAGGTAGGCATTGAGAAACTCGATAAGATTTAAATCTTACATAAATCACTTACTTTTTGGTTACCAGGCGTTCTGGTGCCATTCTCTTTTAACACATTTTTCTTGTGGCCCAATAAAGATAATATATTGGGATTAATATCAATGCTGATACATTTTATTGATTATCAAATCACCAGATGAGGGTGGACCATGACACTGAAAAGAGAGAACATATTGATAGAAGCCCTTCCTTACATAAGGAAGTTCCACAATGCCATAATGGTCATCAAAGTCGGTGGCCATGCTATGGTAGAGAAACAGATAATGAGCGACATCATTGAAGATATCGTGTTACTGAAGTTCGTGGGCATACATCCGATAATAGTTCATGGCGGGGGACCGGAGATCACTGAGAAGATGAACCGCATGGGAAAGAAGCCCAAATTTGTGGGAGGATTGCGCATCACAGATGATGAAACCCTTGAAATTGCACGCATGGTATTGGTGGGGAACATAAATACTGACATCGTATCCCTTATTGGCAAACATGGGGGAAAGGGAATTGGTCTGTCCGGTAAAGATGGTAAACTCATCGTGGCAAAGAAGCTACCTGCACAAAAGGTCATGATAGAGGACAAGGAGCAGGAAGTAGACTTAGGATGGGTGGGAGAGACCGAGATAATAAATACCGAGATCCTAGAAATTGTCACCAAACATGGATACATACCTGTGATATCNNGGAGACATCGCTGCAGCATTGAAAGCCCATAAACTTATTCTCATGACAGACGTACCTGGAATCCTGAGGGATATCGAAGATAAATCTTCCCGCATTTCCAGAGTGAAACTAGAAGATGTGGAGAAACTGGTGAAAGAAGGTATTATTTCAGGTGGTATGGTCCCTAAGTTAAGAGGTGCGGTGACCGCAGTAGAAAGTGGTGTGCAAAGAGTGCATATAATAGATGGAAGCGTATCTCACTCAATCCTGCTGGAGCTATTCACCAATACGGGCATAGGAACAATGGTTTACAGAGGTGATGAAGAGGAGTGAGAGATCACTCCAAAACAGGCGAGCCAAAACTTACATCATCCAGAACCAGAACCTTTTCCCACAAATGCTTGCAATCGCATTCCAAACCCTCAAGGTCCCTCAAATTCTGGCTTAAAGAGAAAGCTCGTATGGCATCTGCAACCTGTCCACTGCATTCCCTACAATTTCGTGGTCCCCTTTTGGCACCTGCACCTACAGGGTCGGAAGTAATAGTAAGATGTGGGAACTCCTGTTTTGTCCTTTTAAGGATCTCCACAATGCTCCACAGCCATGGAGGACGATATTCTCCCCGCTCCCATAGATACTCTATCAGTGTACCCTTTTGCACATTGCATAGATTGATGGAGATCACACTGGAATATGTAGAAGCTTCTCTCACAGAATTGACAATGTCCTCTAATGCCTGTTTTTCTGAAATAAAAGGGGGTTTAAGCAGTAGATAGGTCTTTACTGCTACACCATTTGCTTTTGCAGAATCTGCGGCATTAGTAAAATCCCTGAAAGTAAAACCTTTGTTAATGGAATGTTTTCTGATAAGGTCCGAACTGGTCTCCAGACCTATAGCCACCTCAAACAAAGTGCCCTTAAGATGAGCAAGGCAAAACTTCAGAGTTTCATCTGTTAGAAACTCAGGTCTGGATTCCACTACTACTTTAAAGACACGGCTGTCTTCTTCCAGAAGGGATAATATCTTTGAGCGGGCATCTGCAGGCACTTCCTTCTCATCAAGGAAACTGCCTGAGGTAAATATCTTGACCATGAACCTATCAAACTTGGAAGCCTTGGCCATAGCTTTCTGGAACTGGGCAACAAGGTCATCTGCAGAAGGAGATGTATGAGCGCTGTCATACACGTAACCACACATGGTACAGCCTCCAACCTTACCCCACCAGCAACCGAAGGTTCGGAAGATCATGGTTAGAGTATTCTCTACATCCCCATCTACGTGATCCTTACCGGTCCACACAGCAGATGGCATATCAAGAGGAGTCGGTTTGATCCGCTGCCTCTGACGTATATCCAGAACTGTAGTATTTAGTGACATTTACTCAAACTCGATGGTTGCAGGGGGTTTCGGAGATATATCATAGACAACTCTGGCAACTGAAGGGATCTCGCCCGTAATGCGCGACTCAATGCGCTTCAGCACATCCCAAGGCAATTCCATGGCCTCTGCAGTCATACCATCACGAGAACCGACAGCACGCACTGCAACTATCCAGCCATGTACCCTCTGATCACCTTTAACACCAGTGCCCTTTCCCACTATAGCTGCAAAGGTCTGCCATGGATGGAACCTTTCCAAGAGTTCTTCTTCTACAATAGCATTTGCTTCTCTGACTGCCTCGACTTTTTCCTCGGTGACCTCACCGACTATGCGTACAGAAAGCCCTGGACCAGGGAATGGCATCCTTTCGGAGATCTCATGAGGCAGACCAACTGCTCTGGCAACCTCTCGCACTTCATCTTTATAAAGGTCCTCCAGAGGTTCTACAATAGATTTGAAATCCATCACTGAAGGCAGACCACCTACATTATGATGGGATTTTATACCTCCTTCGGATTCAATCCTGTCAGGATATATTGTTCCCTGAATAAGAAACTCTGCTTTAAGCAGACGTGCCTCTTCTTCAAATACCCTGATAAATGTTTCACCGACAGCTTTACGCTTCAGTTCAGGATCGTCTATACCCTTCAGAGCTCCCAAAAAACGCTCCCCGGCATCTACGACCTGTAAGTTCATATCAGAGAAAATCTCCTTAATCCTCTGCGTCTCACCTTTACGCATGAGCCCTGTATCAATATAAATGGGGAATAACAGGTCATCTATTGCACGATGCGCAAGCACAGCGCAAACAGAACTGTCAACACCACCAGAAAGTGCTATAATAGCAGGGCCAGAGATCTGTTTCTTTATTTTCTCTATACTCTGAGGAATGAATCTGTCAACTTTAACCATGGGGTTTCTCCATATATTACATATTGATGATCGTAATAGAAATAAGTTCAGTGATTTGACCGGATTATTACATATATATGATTTAATGCTGTCGATGTGATATTTAAATTATTGTGAAGTGAAACTTAAATAGCAAAAATCGTCACCATCTATAGTTATATACAGTCACTGTTAACTCTAAAGCGATGCGCCGGACATTAAGCAAGTACTTCGGATATGATACATTCAGACCTCTGCAGGAAGATATCATCAAAGATGTCCTTGCAGGAAAAGATGTTTTTGTGTTGATGCCCACTGGAGGGGGAAAATCACTTTGTTATCAGATACCGGCACTTCTGATGGATGGTGTGACCGTGGTAGTATCACCACTCATTTCTCTTATGAAAGACCAGGTGGACACACTCAGAGCCAATGGGGTCGAAGCTGCATACCTTAATAGTACAGTAAGTTACAAGGAAAGTAACCAAATCAAGCAGGAGCTGGAAAAAAACCTTATTAAATTACTGTACGTTGCTCCTGAAAGGCTTACCTTGTCCAGCACATTAGCCCTGTTTGACAGAATAAAAGTGAACTTATTCGCCATAGATGAAAGCCATTGCATTTCAGAATGGGGACATGATTTCAGACCGGAATATAGGAAACTCAGTATCCTTAAAAGAAAATATCCGCATATCCCTATCATAGCTCTCACAGCAACAGCTACTCCCAGGGTGCAGGAAGACACAATATCCCAGTTACACATTCAGGATTGTAATATATACATAGCCAGTTTCAACCGTAAAAATCTGCTTTATCAGGTAAGGCCAAAGAAAGATACCTATGAACAGGTAGTGCAATTCCTGCGGGACAGAAAAGATAAAAGCGGGATAATATATTGCCAGAGCCGCAAAACCGTAGATGAACTGACTGGAAAACTGCGTAAAAGTGGATTCAATGCCCTGCCTTATCACGCAGGACTTTCTGATGCTGCAAGGAGTAGAAATCAAGACATTTTCATAAAAGATGACGTTGAGATTATTGTTGCAACCATAGCTTTTGGCATGGGAATAGACAAACCCAACGTGCGTTTTGTGATTCACTACGACCTTCCGCGCAATCTTGAGAGCTATTACCAAGAAACCGGCAGAGGTGGTAGAGATGGCCTTGAATGTGAATGTATACTATTTTTCAGTCGTGGTGACAAATACAAGATTGATTATTTCATCGACCAGATGGAGAAAAACGAAGAAAGAGAAGCTTCCAGGTCAAAACTTAAAGAGGTAATGGACTATTGCCAGAGCACAGTATGCAGACGAAAAGTGCTGCTACAGTATTTTGGCGAAGAACTTAAGGAAGAGAACTGTGGCGGATGCGACGTATGCCTGAATCCTGTAAAAAGAACCGATGCTACGGAAGAAGCAAAGCTGCTTATCAAATGCGTGAAAGAAGTAGGTCAAAGATATGGTATCACGCATGTAACAGAGATACTAACCGGGTCAAATAGCAAAAAGATCATCGAAAAAGGGCATCATCGACTGGGCAGCTATGGAACTGGAACATACCTCCAAAAGGACAAGTGGGCAGATATTGCAAGAGAGCTTGTTTATCAGAAAATACTGAAACTTGAAGGTTCCAGATACCCTTTACTCAAACTCGATGAAGGCAGTGAACAGGTAATTGCAGGGAACAGAACTGTAGAGAGCACGCAGTTGGCACCGAATAAGGATTCTCTGCTCAAATCAGATAAACAAACAACAAGAGATAAATTGAAAGTAGCTGCGAAGAGTGAGTTACCACTCTCAAAAGAGACAGAAGCTGACTATAAAACAAAGAAACAGATTGGAAAAAGCAACAAGATCGATTCTGAACTGTTCTCTAGGTTAAAGGACCTGCGCAAAAAGATAGCTAACAAAGAAAAAGTTCCCCCATACATTGTTTTTGCAGATACAAGCCTGAAACAGATGGCAACCCAAATGCCCCTAAATGAAAAAGAATTACTTGAGATCACAGGCGTAGGAGAATACAAACTCAAGAAATATGGAGACATATTTTTGACGGAAATAAGGGATCATCTGCATGATACCCCAAAACATGACAAGGAAAAGGATGAACAAAAAGTTGGAACTGGAGATGATAAGAAAGAAAAAGTAATCCAGTGCATTATCAGCCTGCGGGAAGAGTTCATCAAGCTGACTAAAGAACAATTAGAAACAGAAGTCTCTGATGAATATATCGAAAAGATCTGGTCAGAGATCCTGCCTAATAAAAAATAACCTGGAAATTGGAAAAACTTACTCACACGTATCCAGCAGATGCCGTTTTCCATGTCCCCGTCTGTCACCTGGATGGATAGGATTTACCTTGGCGGTCTCTGGTTTGCCCTTGTCTTGCTTTTCCTCTTTAGCGTCATTTTCTCCCAATTGACATACCTCCATAAAAAGATATATGGAGCCAGTTACTAAAAATTACCGGTCAAATCGAAGGAACCAGGTAATTGAAAGATAGATAGAAGATGATATCACCAAAAACAACCGCAGACAAAAAACCTGCAGTAATAGGAATCATAAATGGAAGACCAGGGGATATCCAGACATAATCTCCTATTGAACCTTTTTTATGCAATTCTTTCAGTTTCAAGATCGTATCGGCATCTATAGGAGTACCAATGCGTGTAAATTTTGAGGCAACACCATCAGGCGTTTCCTCATATCGTTCCATTAACCTTATATGACCTTCCTGAAGACTGACAATCTTTTGCCTATAACCTATAAGAGCATAGAAGGGTTTTTTGAGAAGCTCTTTAGGAGGAACTGTTACTATATTATAAAACAATAGACCGAGAGGTACTATGACGGTCAGAAGCACTGAATTGCCAAAAACACTGAATGTGAATAAATCCAGTAGAGGAACTCCCCATAATGGGAGTTGAGTAGAATTCAGCGATAGTTCTGGGAAAAAGGGTAAGATAATAGATATGACCATGAGAACTTTGGCATCAGCTCCCCCAAAAGCATGTATTATGAACAGAATATACACAAATATGAATATTACTACGAACGAAATCAGAGTTCTGAAGATATAAGGTAAGCCTAAAGTGATCATCTCATACACTATGAGAGGCGAAGCTGCAGCCAGCATAACAGGCCAAACCTTATTAGATACCCGGCGAGTCTTTATGTCAGAATAGCAAGAGTATACCAAAAAAGGCAAGCATACAAGGACTTTGAGAAGTTCTATCATATCACTGTTTCTCCCATTTTTTGAGCTTCATTACTTCAGAAAGTGTAGCACCTCTTTTTATCTCCTCAAATAGACGCTTTTCTGTTTTTTCCACTTCTTTAGCTCTTCTTGCGACTTCATAGGCATTTTCCTTTGGTATTACTACAACCCCATTATCATCGCCTACGATATAATCTCCCGGCTTAACGGTCTGTAATCCACAGATTATTTCGGCATTTATTTCACCAAAACCTTTTGGCTCACCGGCATTTGGCACATAGCTACTTGCAAACACAGGCAAACCTATGGTACTAATATCATCAATGTCCCGTACAGCTCCATCTATAACAACCCCTGTAATGCCCTTATTCAGACAACTGAGAGTGGCCAGACCTCCCCACGGAGCTACATCCCTTCTGCCATTATAGATAACAATGACATCTCCGTCTTTTGCCATGTCTATGGCCTCAACGGGTTTTGCCCAATCGCCTCCAAAGGTCTGTACCGTTACAGCGGTACCTACCATTTTTTTACCTTTTAGCATGGGACGAATGTCCTTCATGACACCTTTACGGTGCATAGCATCCGAGATGTTTGGAGTCGAAACTTCAAATAACAACTTACGGATCTCAGAATCCTGAGAAGGTTTCGAAACCATTACAACAGAAGGGGAATCTACGCTTTCCCTTATTTTTTTGGAAGAAGCATATACATCAGCAGATCTGATGATGTTGCCGCCTACAATGACAATCTTTGCTCCGGCCCGAACTGCTCTGGCACAGCCTACAGCGTCCAGACCGCCGGCAGCTGCAATAGGAATGGAGACAACACTTACAATATCAGATATAATATCCAAGGGGTCTTTGCCCACCATCTGCTCGTCGATACCAGCATGCACATTAATATAGTCAACGCCCATCTTTTCAAGTTCTTCAGACCTTAAGATGGGATCTGGTACAGAAATAAGGTCTGCCATTATCTTTACACCATACTTTTTAGCAGCCTTCACAGCTTCAATGATCGTAGAGTCATCGGCTCCTGCCAATACCATAACAATGTCTGCACCTGCCTTTGAAGCCATTTCCACTTCAATTGCACCTGTATCAGTTACCTTCATATCGGCAAGTATTATCTTTTGAGGGAAGGCTTTTTTAAGAACTCGCACTGCTTCCATTCCCTCACTCTTGATCAACGGAGTCCCAACCTCTATCCAGTCAACACCGCCTTCCACAGCTTCTTTTGCAATCTGTACGGCACGGTCTGTTTCAACCAGGTCAAGGGCTACCTGAATGATAGGTCTAATCTAATCACCTTCTGAATATAATTAATTACTACTACACATACCTTAACACCTATAAACTTAATCGAGGCATTTAATATTCAATGATCCCTAATCCAACATGGAGAGAATTGTTGTGGAAAATGGGGCGAAAATCACAGATAATCAAAGAAATGTGCTGTTGAACAGGTTGCATAGACCTCTCTTTTGGGTAGGCGAACATGTTCCCAGAGAAATCGAAATGGAAGGCAAGAACGTTAAGCTACACGAGATAATATGGGAGATCATCAATAAAACTTCTTTTTCCACAAAAGATATTGAGAACATAGAGCTGTTCCTCTCTTTGCTAAGAGAAAAAGAACATGAATATGAAAGAGCTCTCGAACACAATTATATCAGTTATGAAGAAGCACGAAACTTATTCAGCCAGACAGCAGGTATCATGAGAGCTATAATGGACCTTGTCAAAATCGAAGAGGAAACGAAGAGAAAAAATGTCCAAGATACAAAGCATATCTGTGAAGGTGTAGAAGAGAAGGAATGGGAACATTTTGTCAAAGATATCAGAAAGGATAGGAACCGGGAAAAATGAACTGCTGTTTTTATCTTACATGAGGCTGCCAGCAAATATTATATCCCATGTGGCACCTCTTACGATAAATGTATTTCAAAGATCTGCACATCTTATCAATGAAAGACTTCTCAAAAGAGATGATTGATCATATCCTGGAAACGGCCGAAAAGCTCGAATCCATTGCTGTCATGAAAGAACGTTCTGATATGCTTACTGGAAAGGTGCTTGCAGTACTTTTCTTTGAACCCAGCACAAGAACACGCATGTCTTTTGAAACTGCAATGATAAGACTTGGTGGAGAAGTACTGAGTATGGGGTCCGTAGATGCTAGTTCTATATCAAAGGGAGAAACTCTGGCTGATACTATTCGCGTAGTACAGAGCTACGCAGATGCCATCATATTACGGCATCCAAAAGAAGGTGCTGCACGTATGGCATCTGAGTTCTCCAGTGTACCAGTGATCAATGCAGGAGATGGCGCAGGGCATCACCCCACTCAAACATTACTTGATCTTTACACTATCAAGCGTGAAAGTAAACTAGAAGGTTTGAAGATAGCACTGGCAGGGGATCTAAAATATGGAAGGACCGTGCATTCCCTCTGTTATGCACTTTCCCATTATGGAGCCGACATAACCCTTGTTTCACCTGATGAGCTGCGTATGCCCTACGAGATAATCAAAGATCTTGAAGCTAGGGGCATGAAGGTGAGAGAAACAGATTCTATAGACGAGGCCATCACTGAAGTAGATGTATTATATGTGACAAGAATACAGAAAGAAAGGTTCCCTGATCCTGCTGAATACCTCCGAGTGGCTAGTAGTTTGCAGATTACTCCAGAGCTTCTTGAAAATGCCAAAAGCCATCTAAAGATAATGCATCCTCTGCCTAGGGTCAATGAAATTGACCCGCTTGTGGACAACACTCCACATGCTTGTTATTTCAAACAGGCTTTTTATGGGGTGCCTATAAGGATGGCACTGCTGGCACTTGTAATGGGGGCGATGGAATGAATTCGGAACAGACAAACTTTGAGTTGGAACCTGGACTTAGAGTACGACCTATTGAAAATGGAACTGTTATTGACCACATAAAAGCTGGCCAGGCACTTAATGTTCTGCACATACTTAAATTGCCGGGACAATTTGAAAGTGTGGTAAGTATTATAATTAATTCCCCCAGCAAGTACGGGAAGAAAGACGTGGTTAAGATAGAGAACAGGGAACTGAAAGTGAAAGAACTTGACAAAATATCATTGATCGCACCTAGTGCCACCATCAATATAATAAGAGATTTTAAAGTCCTAAAAAAGAACAGAGTAGAAATTCCGGAGTATGTGGAAGGAGTGGTGCAATGCATCAATCCTAACTGTATATCTAACAGTTCAGAACCTATAACATCCAAATTTCGGGTATATGAAGAAGATAATATCATAAACCTGCGCTGTATCTACTGCGAGCGGATAATATCCGAGGATATAGCCGACCATCTGTTATAAATTCAGATTGATAGCCCTGAACGCAGATCTAAAATATACATAAAGAAGAAAAAAAGAGAATTAGAGGCCAAGAATATCTTCCATGGTATACATACCAGGACCGGCATTGCATATCCATGCCGCCGCCTTTACCGCACCTGAAGCAAATGCTTGCCTGGAATGAGCCTGGTGTTTTATCTCGATACGCTCACCATCTCCTGCAAACAGTACCGTGTGATCACCTACAATGTCCCCTCCGCGCACTGCATGAATACCTATTTCTTTGTTACGAGGAGCAAGACCCTGACGGCCATAGACATAGTCTTTACCTCCCAGTACAGCGCTGATGACATCTGCTGCCTTCATGGCAGTGCCGCTTGGAGCATCTTTCTTCTTGTTATGATGTGCTTCGATGACCTCAATATCAAAATCTCCCAGGTACTTTGAGGCTTCCGAGAGTATTTTGAAAAAGACATTAACACCTACAGAGAAGTTGGGAGAGATTATACCTGCCACACCATGCTTAGAAACGGCTGCTTCTATGATCTGTTTCTGTTCTTTGGAAAAGCCAGTGGTTCCGATAACAAGGTCCACACCTGCTGAAGCTGCTACAGGTGCGTTGACAACCGTTGCATTGGCAATGGTAAAATCAATCAGCACATTAGTTGATGATTCCTTAAGGACACGTTCCATGTCTTTTATATCAGATACGGAAACACCAAGATTCCCTACCTGTGCAATTTCTCCGGCATCTTTATCAATATTCACCAGATCAAATGCTGCAGAAAGCTCTATTCCATCAGAAGCGACAATATTGGAAATGATGAGCTTACCCATCCTTCCAGATGCGCCTGTAACTGCTGCTCTTATCATGATATGCACCCAAGATCTCTTAGAACTTCTTCTAGAACCATTTCATGCTCTCTGCTCAAAGGAGCAAGAGGAAGTCTTAATCTACCGTTGACCAAACCTAACATATTCATAGCTCTTTTCACAGGAATCGGATTTGTTTCCGAAAACAGGACACGCGCCAGTGGTGCAAGTTCATAATGAAGAGCCCTAGCAGTTTTAAGATCATTGTTTTGAACAGCATTCACAAGGTCAACCATTTTTTCCGGTACAACATTAGCGACTACTGAGATAACACCCACTGCACCCATACTCATGAAGGGCAATGTAAGGCCATCCTCACCTGAGAGTACCACAAAGTCCTCATCCATTGTATTTTCAATTATTCGGGAAACCTTCACAGGATTTCCGCTAGCTTCCTTTATGCCTACGATGTTCTCGATCTTGGCAAGCTCTGTGATAACTTCCAAAGACATATCCTGCCCTGTGCGTGAAGGCACATTATACAGGATAACAGGAATATCTGCAGATCGGGCAATACTTGAAAAATGAGCAATGAGACCGGCGTCGTTTGGCTTGTTATAATACGGGGATATGATCAGAACCGCATCAGCACCTGAATCATATGCATGCCTGGTCAGTTCCACTGCCTCGGTCGTATTGTTAGAACCAGTACCCGCAATAACAGTTGTTTTAGCACAGTCTACAGTCAAATCAATGAGATCCATGTGCTCAAGAGTGGACATAGTAGCTGACTCGCCGGTCGTTCCGCAAGCCACTACCCCTGCAACACCTCCTTTTTCCACATACTCGACAACTTTTCTAAAAGATGGAACATCTATCTTGTTATCGGCATTGAACGGTGTTATGAGAGCAGGAAATACTCCTTCGAACATGGTACCCCTTCGACTGGAACTTTATTCCATGCGTACGTGAGTCATCTTACGTGTGACATAGCCAGCCACACGGTTTCTTATAACCTTACTTTCAATAGTGGTATACTTTGTCACAAGTTCCTTGTTAGTATCAAAATCCTTGGTAAAAACATCACCGTGAGCGTCTATCAAGCGAAATGAGATGGTCTTAATGTTATTCTGTCTTATATTTCCCATATATGATTCTCCATTTATTATGAATGTATAATCCTAATATGAATTTTCAGGAGTGGAATTTGTACAGCTTATAACTACTCATGCATTTATAACTTTTGGAATGAAAGATACATCTAACCTTATCCTACATTGCGCAAAAGCAGCGTGCTGGACGGCGTATAAATTCACAACATCATATATCAGTCTTTCCAAGCAATCTGTCAAGAGTATTGGCCTGCTTGAAAACAAGTTCTCTTTGACCCTTACGGTTAATATAAAGGCCAGTAAACACAACCAACAGACCTAATTCTGGTTTTATCACCGTGAGAATGACACCTATAAGCATCACAAAAGAAGAGAGGATACCCTTCAATGCTCCTTTTCGATACGACATTATTCTTGTGCGCCTGAAGATGCGGATATCCCTCAATGTAAGGAACAACACAACAAGATAGGCCATAATGGAAATATACACATACATTGAGACGTCCTCCTCAGTAAATAAGCAGATGATATTATTTCAATACACCGGAAAAAAAGAACATTTGAATAGAATACTTTCACTGTGCATGGATCAGAAATTATAACCTTGAATTAGATATAAGTTATTAGATAATAAATGAACAACTGCCAACCACGTATAACACTGCACATTGACATGGACAGTTTTTATTCGTCAGTGGAAACAAGAGAAAAGCCTGAGATTCGAGGAAAGCCCGTGGTAGTGGGTTCTGATCCCAAGAAAGGCATGGGAAGAGGAGTAGTTAGCACCTGCTCCTACGAAGCCCGCAAATATGGCATACATTCTGGAATGCCCATATCCAGGGCATACAAGCTGTGTCCGGATGCTATATACCTCCCCGTAAACATGGAATTGTATAAACGTACATCTTTGAGGATAATGAAAATACTGAGAGAGTTCTCGTTCAGATTTCAGCAAGTTAGTGTGGATGAAGCATATATGGAGCTTGGCGGGGACATCATCGATTATGATAAAGCAATTGATGTCGCAAAGACCATCAAGGAACATATACTACGACGAGAAGGACTCACATGTTCTGTGGGAATAGCACCGAACAAAGTAATTGCAAAAATAGCATCAGATTTCAATAAGCCTGATGGTCTTACTGTAGTAAGGCCTGAGAAAGCGAAGCAATTTCTAGACCCCTTGCCCATATTTAAAATACCTGGAATCGGAAAGAAAACTGCACCACTATTACATGAAATGGGCCTAGATAATGTCGGACAGTTAGCTGTATACGATGTGCAGCTGCTCATAGCACGTTTTGGAAAGTTTGGGCTTACAATGCACGGGATGGCTAACGGAATAGACGAGAGGGAAGTTGAGGAAAGAGAAGGAGTCAAATCCATCAGCAAGGAAGACACCTTTGATGAGGATATAGCTGATCCCGATAACATAAAAAGGGTTTTTTACACTCTTTCAGAGAAGGTACATTCGTCCCTCCTGAAAAATAAGTACCGCTTTCGTACCATCACCATCCGAGTGAGATATGAAAATTTCAGAACCCTTACTCGATCCAGAACCTTAACTTGTGCCAGTACGGACCTATATGTCATGAGAAGAGAAGCTCTACACCTTATGAAAGAGTTCACAGGAACCGGAAGGTTCAGATTGCTTGGATTTGGAGTTTCAAATCTTGAAAAGATAGATGACAGGCAAACCCTGATCACAGATTTCTAAAACCCTTTTTTAGAGAAGTGCTAAACACCCATGAAAGGCACATCAACAAATCCAGTAACGTACAGAAGAAAGACCAGCAATGGCTGATGCACGATATATATTAAAAGCGATTTCCTTCCTATGAACTCAAGAGCAGATATTAACTGGTGATTAGAGAGATCAATGAGGTCATATTTACGAAGGTAACCCGGATACAGAATGTTGCCCATGAATATTCCAAGCATAGTGACACCAAACCAGGGCAACAACGGAAAATAATCAAGGGTTTGGAAACCTGCAGGAGT
>DAKU01000051.1 GCA_002508425.1 Methanosarcinaceae archaeon UBA470 | reverse complement strand
TTCGTTATATGGGAACCTGTATACAGGGAAATACTTCAAGACTTTGGTTTCAGCAGGGAAGAGGATGAGAGGGCAGCTCTCCTTCTCTCACAGCTGCTGGACCAAAAAGCCTCGCCAGGGCCCGATGCTCTAAAGAAATTAATATATGGGAAAGAAACCCTGGTTTGTGGTAATGCTCCTACCCTTGCCGAAGATCTTGATAGGTTAAACCTTGAAAGATATGTGGTAATTGCAGCAGACGGTGCAGCAGCTGTTGTAATGGATGCTGGCAGGACACCGGATGTTATAGTTACAGATCTGGATGGGGACGTGGAGCGTGAGATCGAGGCTTCAAAGGATGGTTCTCTTGTAGTCGTCCATGCTCATGGTGACAACATGGGCAGACTTCTCAAGTATGTTCCACGGTTGCAGAACATAATAGGCTCCACACAGGCTGCTCCCCTGGATAATATTTTCAATTTCGGTGGTTTTACTGATGGAGACCGGGCTGTGCATGTAGCCTATGAGTTTGGTGCAGGAACTATCAAACTTGCAGGTTTCTTTTTTGATGACCCAGTGGTATCCCCATTCAAAAAGAAAAAATTGAAATGGGCCCGCAGGCTTATTTCTTCTTTAGAGGTCAAGTTTTGAGTAGGCTGCTCCATGATGTCGATTTTCATGAGAACTTATTTATATTTTGTTAAGCAATTAGGAATTAGGTTCCATGGATACGCTGGTCATTTGTATAGACAGGGATAACGATCTTGGTGAAAAGGCAAAGGTCTTAAGTCCCATTATAGGAAGAGAGGAAAACATCAAAGCAGCTGTTGCTCTGTCCATAGCCGATCCTGAAGATTCGGATTCCAATACCATTTTTGGCGGTGTGAAAGTACTGGATGAGCTTCATGCAAAAGGATTGGAAGCTGAACTCATAACTTTTGCAGGTGATAAGAGAGTCGGTATCACTTCTGATCAGAAGATCTCCAATCAGCTTGATGAGGTTCTGGAGAAGTATCATGCTTCTAACGCTATTTTCATTTCAGATGGAGCAGAGGACGAAACTCTTCTTCCTATAGTTCAGTCAAGGATAAAGATCAATTCTGTCAAACGCATAGTGATTATACAGAGCGAGAATCTTGAAAGTACCTACTATGTGCTAAAGCATGCTTTTAATGATCCTAAGATCTCTCAGACGTTTTTTGTACCACTCGGACTTGCATCTCTTATATATTCCATCTTCCTATTGGCGAATTATCCTGAAGGAGCTATAATAGGTATTCTTGCTGCGGTTGGCTTGTATATGCTGTACCGTGGTTTTGGTGATACTGTCACGGTTATGTGGAACAAGATAAAAGATGCATTCCATACGGGCAGACTGATTGCTGTAACTCATACTGCAGCGTTGCTGATAATTTTTGTTTCTTTTGTGCAGGGATTCGTACGCTTGTGGCAATATTATACCCATGGAGGGATATGGTATCATGGATTGGTTCCGCTGGCTACTGTGTTCATACACAGTTCAATCTGGTGGCTGGTATTAGCTGCGGTCATAATCAATTTCGGTCGTATGATGGATAAATACTTGCATGGGCAATTTAGTTTTAGGCAGATATCGCCTTCTTTCTATGCCTTTTCCATGGGACTGCTGTTTTGGGGAGCAACTACGTATATACTTGCGTTCAATCCTGCAATTGAAGGCGCACAGCTTTCTCTTGTAACAGGACTTCAGTATTTCATTTATTCTATAGTCTTGGCTGTCATTATAACTCTTGCAGGTATCAGGATAGCTGCCAGCCCGGTTAAGGAGTGAATTGATGACTATAAGCACATTGGATCAAGAATACATGATTAATGTAGATTTTTCCTTTGCTGTCATAGGTGGTGTGGGCTTCTCTCACCTTGATGGCCAGTCACAGATTACAGTAAAAACCGACTATGGTACTGTAGAGGCTTCCATTGTGAAAATGGAAGGCAGTAATTTATTGTTCATTCCAAGACATGCAGGAGATAGTGGACATGTTCCGCCTCATAAGATCAATTTTCGTGCTATTATAATGGCAATAAAGCAATTAGGGATCTCCCGGGTGATATCTATCAACTCTGTGGGTACGATGCATGGCCATCCAATTGGAAGTATGGTCTTACCTTATGATTTTATAGATTTCACTCATAAGCGGCCCTCCACCTTCTTTGAAGATATAACTGTACATGCAGATATGTCAGAACCTTATTGTCTCCAGCTTCGTTCTCTGATAAGGTCTATCCTGAAAGAAAAAGGAGTTGAGACCGCTGATGTGATATATGCCTGTACCGAAGGTCCCAGGTTCGAGACTAAGGCTGAGATCCGCATGCTGAGTAATTATGCTGATGTTGTGGGTATGACCGGTGTACCTGAAGTAGTACTTGCTAAAGAGATGCAGCTCTGTTATGCGTCTGTATGCCTGGTAACAAATATGGCTTCTGGGATTGAAAGTGCCAGGCCGACGGCAACTGAGGTACTGGATATACTTGTCTCCAAAAAAGAATTCATTTTTGAACTATTGCATTTAATTGCAGCATACATGCCCGCAAAAAGGGACTGTCTTTGCAATAGTGCAATAGAAGACGGAATACTCTGATCTTATGCAATATCCTTGGATGTATCGATCTGAATGCCATCGCATATCTTGAATTTGATTACCTCGGCAGTGGGCAGCATGCCCCTCATTTTAGGAATGGCAAGCTTGTTCACTATCTTATCGGCTCCTCTGTCAAGGGATATCTCAAAGATGACATCTGCAGAATTAAGTATATCATTTTCCATATTTTCGGGATGGCTTCCTTTTAAACCATAGAGGTATGTAAGTGCACCTGTCTCTTTGCTAACCTCATATATGATATTGATAAGTCTTTTGACTAATCCCTGACTCACATGCAGGTTCATGAAAAATGAGAAGTTATCAAAAACAAGGTTAATATCTCCTCCTTGATCATCATTCCTGATGTTCTTCAAGTTGTATTCTACGAACTCAAGCAGCTTGGTATCTGCATAGTCATTTCCTACATTATCTACCATTTCACCTGAAGGCGCAAGGTAATACTCACTATAAACGTCGATAAAAATTATGTTTTTAATATCAAAGTTAAGGTTCATTATGTCCCTGAGTACATATTTAGGTCTGCGACTAGTGGTGAAATAATATGTCTTTCTTGCTTGAGTAAATTGGTATAGGAAGATCTCGGACATACCGGATGGATCCGCTGAAACATAAATCATTGAACCGCAAGGTAATCCTCCTCCTATGCTCCTATCAAGAACTGAAATACCTGTACTTGATATGCCAGAACTTGCAATATTCTCAGCAACTGTTTTATTTTCTTGAGGTATATTTTCCCGGATAATATCATAGAGATTGGGTGCATCTTTTTCGGTATTAGATGCATTTTCTTCACTAACGCTTTGCTGCATTTCTGCAGACTTTGAAGTCCCTAGCATGATATTTCCCTCTTTAAGTAAGACATACCCATATGTATTTATTATATTTTTATCTGTATATATCGTTTATGAATACATATAATGTTTTCCAGGCAATAGGGGAAGCAAGCATACATTACTTATACCTTCTCTCCAATTCAGCTCCATAATGACTTTATGGATCCTCATAAATCCCGAAAACACTAAATTATTTGTATTTGTCATTAAAGGAGGCAGAAAATTGCCTCTTTTTACTGGGGAACTGATCCTAAATAAAACTCCTGCAGGTCCGAGACCCCATAAGTTCAGGGTGCTCAGGGATGGAAAGGAAGAATACATGACACCTGCAGATTTTGTAGATCTGTTACGTATGGCCGATCGTATCATGATCGCAAAAGGTGGTAATGATACCACTGCTACAGCTTTCTTAGATATGCTGAAAGGTTTTCAGCTTGAAGGGGAGTTTGCTAATGTCTGCCGTTTTTGCATGCTTAAACACAGATTCAATTTCCTGAACAGAAGGTCAATACAATATCATTCACAGAAGATCTGTGAGGAATGCGCCAAAGAAGAGCTTGCCAAGGTCCTTAATGCTCCTTACTCCCATTATAGTGACGAAGCAAAACAGCGCATTGAAGAAATGCTTTTGCAAACAAGGGATTTCGATAGAACTGTAGCTTCATTGGATCCGGAAGGCCTTGACCAGGAACTGACCAAGTTCGATACAGTACAGGCTTCCTTTGATGCCAAGACTATGAAGATAGCAGATCTTCCAATATCAAAAAGTTTCAAAGATATCTTGTTGAAAAAATCAGAGGAACTGCTCCCAGTACAGACAATTGCCGTGGATTTAGGTCTTTTCAAAGGAAAGGATCAACTTGTTACTTCAGTCACAGCTACCGGAAAGACATTGATTGGAGAACTTGCAGGCGTTGAAAACCTATTGCGAAAAAGGGGAAAAATGTTATATTTGGTACCTCTGGTAGCTCTTGCAAACCAGAAATACGACCAGTTCACTGATAAGTATGGGTCGCTGGGTATCACAACCTCTATACGAATAGGAAGTGCCCGGATTCGTACCTCCTCTACACTTAAGATGCGCAGGACCCTGGATTCTGACATAATTGTAGGTACTTATGAAGGTATTGATTTCATTCTGAGGTCGGGAGATGCTGACCTGTTAGGCAAGATCGGTACTGTGGTCATAGACGAGGTACACACATTAGAGGACAATGAGCGCGGCCACAGGGTAGATGGCGTTATAGGAAGGTTGAAATATGTTGCTCCATCTGCCCAGTTCATATATCTTTCTGCCACAGTTGCCGAACCACTTGCTCTAGCACAAAAACTGGATGCGACATTGGTAGAGTATGAATATCGCCCTGTTCCCATTGAACGTCATCTTATTTTCTGCGAGGAACATGACAAGCTAAAGCTTATGACCCGGCTGGTAAGGGAGGAGTTTGCCAGAACATCCACAAAAGGACATAAAGGTCAGACTATCATTTTCACTAATTCCAGACGCAATTGTCACAGCATATCAGAAGCATTACCCATGCTCTCTGCACCTTACCATGCTGGTCTTACACAATCTGTGAGAAAATCCGTAGAAGAGCGTTTCCTAAAAGGAAAGTTGCCAGTGGTAGTAACAACTGCTGCTCTTGCAGCAGGTGTAGATTTCCCTGCATCTCAAGTTCTATTTGAATCACTTGCTATGGGTATAGAGTGGCTCGATATTCAGGGATTCATGCAGATGCTGGGGCGTGCAGGACGTCCGGATTACCATGACAGGGGTATTGTGGTGCTGTTAGCAACCCCAAATAAGCGTTATTCCAGCGAGCAGACAGAGACTGAAGATGCTGTTGCAATAAGATTGCTTAAGGGAAAAATGCTGGCATCCTCGTTTGATTATGGTGAAGATGAACAGATGGAAGAGATACTGGCATCGGCAGCTGTAACCTCGTCAAGGACCGATCTGGCAGCTATTCATAAGAGGATGCTGGGCACATTTGAGCTTACAAAGCTTGTTAACAGGCTGCTACACTACAAATTCCTTGAAAAAAGGGAGGACAATATTTCCCTTACACCTTTTGGCCAAATAGCTGCTGGTCATTTCCTTTCAGTATCTTCAGCTTTCCTTATACGGGACGCAGTGCTTAAAGGCAAGGGCCCGCTTGAGATCATTACGAACCTGGAGTTCTTTGATGCCGTTTACTTCAAATACGTGGCTCAGATCTCCACAGCCTTGGATATTAATGTTCCTTCCCGTGTATTCCAGGGTGCTTCTCTTGATATAATATTCGAGGGAGACAATATTTCGCAGCTTGATCTGAACATACAGGACCAACTCTTTGAATTTGCAGCTGCTTTCCTTACCTGTAAATGCAAGGATTCTCCATATTGCGGATGTGCAGAACGTCGTTTTTCTGCAAAGATCGTGGAGACACGCATGGAAGGTTACGACCCTGCGGGTATTGTACATAAACTGGAAGATATGTATGGAGTGACCGCTTATCCAGGCGATGTATTAGGATATCTTGACAACGTAGTACGCAATCTCGATGCAGTAGAAAAGGTCGCAAAAGTTTATTCTAAAAAAGATATAGTGCGTGCTGCCCGTGAAATGAAGCAGCAGGTTGAGGGCTAATTTTATGTCAGATTATATGCAGATGCAGCAGCAGAGCAAGGAGTAGAAGTATTATTCCTGTGAAAAACCTGATCTCTACACGCTTGTTTTCCTTGAGTTTTGTGATGGTCTCCGGTTTCATTCCGTAGCCAAGTAATATTCCCAGGATGATGATTGGAAAGATCACGCCTAAATTATAAATCGCAAGGTAGAAAGCCCCAAGGGCAAGATCCGTTCTGCCTACCAGCATATCCAGAATCGAAAAATAAATAGCCCCCACGCAGGGTGCTTTCACAAGGGAGAATAGTCCTCCTGAAACAAAGGATAAGAGTAGAATATTGCTCTTAGATGTTTTTTCAAGCAGCCCTATCATGGCTTTGGGAGTATGGAAAGTTGATTTAGAGTGTTTCCACAGGTGATAAGCATCGTAAATATGCCAAAAGCCCAGTATGAGGATGATAACAATCATTGATGTTGTTATCGCAGTTTTAAGGGAAGGCAGCATGTATACTGTTCCCAGAATGCTCAGGCCTACTATCATGTATGTGATGAAAATACCGGTGCAAAAGCCCAATATCATTTTTAGTATATCTTTTCTTTTTCCACTGGATGAAAGTATAAGCGTTGCCAAAAAAGCCATAACTGCAAGGATACAAGGGTTGAATCCTGCAAGCAGACCTGCAATGAATACTAAAAAAGGAGAAAGTTTTGTGGCATCTTTGAATTCATTCTTAGATATGTTTGATGTATTACTTTTTTCCCCAGATACGTTAATAATGGCTTTGGTTAGCAGGTCTTTCAGAAGTGTAGTATTTCCTTGGTAATCGTTATATGTAATCACTATTTCCTTGTCCGCTACCACGGCAGGAACCACAGATATGCCATAACTGCGGGCTAGGTCATAGGAGGAAATAATTTCGTAGGACGTTAGATTGCATTCATAAGTATTTGTAACATTTTCTATTACAGGTAATGCCTGCTGACATTTCAGACATCCCTCCTCATAAAAATAGTCAACTGCAATAGCAGATGTCGTATTTTGAGCGCAGACAACAACACTTCCAGCTAATATTAATAAAAACAGGCTAAAAACTATCAGGAATACCTGTTTAATGACATGTTGTGGATGCGCAGGTGGATGTGTCATATGAGTTCTCTGAAACTTTTTTTGTTGAGGTATTAAAGACTTCCCCGGTATCTGTGGAAACATAACCTTCTATCACATAAATGGGCTTTATGCCGGCACATGCGCAGGTTCTTTCCATAATCTCTACTTTCCATACATCTTCTTTTGGTATTATAGGTCTGCCGTACATATTAGGTATACTTCCGTTAGCAATGGTAGTTCTGTTTACTCGCCAGTCCTGTACATGGAAATAAGTCCTATAGTAGGTGGATACATTGCTATCGTTCAGCAGGATCCTTTGGGCTTGTGAAGAATTAATATTGTACTTATTCTCCTGCATTAACGGCTGGATATCTATGATAGCTATAATGCTGCCTCCAACAAGCAGAATAATAAATGCTGTCACAGCAATGACGGCAGACAGTTGCGAGCTTTTCATAATTGTACCCTGGTTCTATTCTTTAAGAACTTTTTGTTTAATTATGGGTACATTCATATTTGCACTAGTTATTTAAGTGATGTTAGCACAATACGTGTCCGTAACAGGAGAACTTAAAATGAGCACCGATATTAGTACAGGAAAACACCAGAAGAAACTGAGAGTAGAATTCTATAAGCCGGAAGATTGCAGGCAGGTGTATTCCATAGGTGCCGTGGGGGGCCACAGCCCGTATGATTTTAGAATAGGTTTTTATAATGATAATCCCAAGCCGGGAACAGATGAGGATGGAGTACAGGTTATCCAGCGCAGGCTCGAGACCGAGGTAATCCTATCTCCTCTTGCAGCTCTTGAGCTGTCCAGGTGGCTAATCCATCATCTGAAAGAATACGAAGCCATGTTCGGTCCCATACCGCGTCCTAACAGGGCTGAAACGAAGTCTGAATCTCCGGTTGACAATAGCAGAGAGAATAGTGAAATACAGGGTTACATCTGAGTTCTTTAAAAAGAGGTAATCGCTATAATTAAATAGGATACAATACACTTTTAACATCCTATGTCCTGCCTTTATGATCGGCAGGTTTATCTTATCAATTAAGAAGTGAGGATTCCATTTGTTCCCGAATAAGAGAGTTCATAAACTGGTTGGATCGAGAGTCCAGGTTGAAATGAAAGGAGATCTACACCTTCTAGAGGGTTTGCTCAAAAGTGCGGATGATTATCTTAACCTTCATTTGGTCGATACTGTAGAGATATCTAGTGGCCAAAAGCTCAGGTCCCTAGGTTCTGTGGTTCTTCGCGGCAATAACATCATTCTTATTACACCTGCAGAAGAATAAATATAAGGCAGGATTTAATAGAAAGTGTGGGTTGCCATGGAAATCGAAGAAATAGCAATAGGAGTAATCGCTAAGCATGAAGACGGTGTGTTCCAGAACCAGTTATGGAAAGAACTGAATATAGACAGCCGTAAATGTTCAAGAGTTATAGCAAAGCTTCTAAAAGATGGTCTGATTACCCGTGAGTCTGCGGTGGACAACGGAGCAAGGACATTCTTGCTCAAAACTGCCCACAAGGAAGAACCCTGTTTTGAGCTGTTGCTCTCAGGTGAGATGTTCTCACCTTGTGCAGGCTGTAGGGATGCATGTCAGCCAGAGTCTTGTGAAAGACTAACTGCATGGGTCTTAAACCTACCTAAAGACGACGTTGATGATCAAGAGGTCAGTATAACTGAATAATACTGGCCGAAAGCTTTAATTAGGTTATGTGCTATTTTGGAGTCGCTCAACCAGCAACATTCATTGTGCTCCGGTAGTGTAGTCCGGCCAATCATTCCGGCCTTTCGAGCCGAAGACTCGGGTTCGAATCCCGACCGGAGCAC
>DAKU01000093.1 GCA_002508425.1 Methanosarcinaceae archaeon UBA470 | reverse complement strand
GATTGTAAACAATTTATTACTTTGAGCCTAATTCCCGCTATTCAGAGCTGTTACTCTTTAACTTTTCTTTAAAATATGCAATACCTTACCATATTAGAAATACCTAGTACTTCTGCAGCTGATATAATTTATTAGGAAAGAATTGCTGAGGGGAAAAGAAAGGCCATCAGATGCAGGAAAGCATTGATGACCCGAATGCTATTTTTCCGATTGTACAAAATCGCAGGAATGACATGGACCTATGGGGATTCAATCATTCCCTCGGCCTCGTGAACAAGACAAAAAAGGTACCACTAATAAGAAAGGTCAGTGAATTTTTACGAAATTCGGAATTGAGGGCATGCTTCGCAGCCCCACGGAAGTGGAGCTTTTTTAAAATATTGGTTCATGTGGTCATTCAAGTTTTTTGAACCCATAAAGACCTTCGCGCAGGATGTTAGAGCTTCCACAATGTCTGCAGACGTCTGGATCTATATCGTACAGCTTCTTTAATATCTGAAGTCCAGATAGGTCCTTGTAGATTGGTTCGAACTTTTTTCCTCCTACAAGTACCCTTACTAATGCAAGCTTCTTGCGCTTTGTCCTGTTACTGAGAAGGCCGTAATGCCTGATTTTCACGAATCCTTTAGGAAGAACATGCATAAGGAATCTTCTGATGAATTCTTCGTTATTGAGTGTAAGTGTTGTATTGGCACCGGATTTGTAATCTTTGACTCTGAAGGTAACGGACTCATTGCCAGCATCAAGTATCCTTGAATTGCTTATGGCGATTCTGTGTGTATATCTGCCGAGATAATCTATGACGTTGGCAGCCCCTTTGAATGTCTCCTTGATGTGTGGGATCCATTCTTTGGAATACAGTTCCGAAAGGAAGCTGTTGAACTCGGAAGAATACTTAAGCATGTGCATGTCTGAGGGTAAGGATAGAGTTCCGTCCATGTGGAGTTTTTTCAAACCAGCAAGGAACTTGCCTCTGAAGAGCCTTGAAACCACCTTGACCGGGAACAGGAAATCCTTGTCCTTAGTTATGAACCTGAGCGATTTGTTGAGTCCACCACCAAGTACAATGACGTGTATATGGGGATGGAATGAAAGATTGCTGCCCCAGGTGTGAAGAATGCTAATGAAGCCGATATCTGCACCCATATGTTTTTCATCCCGGGCAAGTTCCGTCAGGGTTTCTGAGCTTGCACTATACATCAGGTTATAGAGAGACCTTTTATTGGAATAGATTAAGGGGTTGAGTGCTTCCGGTACGGTGAACACTGCATGGAAATAAGGTGCGTCTATGACATCGGCTTTTCGTGAATCTATCCATTTCTCCTTATTCATGGACTGACAGCACGGGCAGTGGCGGTTTCTGCAGGAGTTGTAGTGAACATGGGTTCCTCCGCAGTCCTGGCAGGTAGTGATGTTGCCACCCATGGCGGATGTCTTGCAAGCCAATATTGCCCGAGCCACCTTGTCAGAGTCATGGTTCTCACCATGCTTTTCAATATAGATGCCGTAGCTCTGGCTGAAGACCTGTTGTATCTTGTACATCATAATCCACCATCGAATGGATTCTTGAAATTGGAAGATCCTGTTCTTGCAAGATGTATGTAGATTGTGGTGCTGCTTGAGGATTTGTGGCCGAGAAGCTTCTGTATGGTAACAAGGTCAACTCCGCTCTCATAGAGATGTGTGGCGAAGGAATGACGGAAGGTATGAGCTGAAATATGTTTGGTCCAGTTGAGGGATTTTAGATGTTGGGAGAGTAGAAGTGAGATTCTGCTCGTGCATATAGGTTGGGTTTCTATATTGCTGGGGAAAAGCCAATCCATTGGCCTTCCATATCTTTTCCAGTACTCAGTCAGTATTTCCAGTGCATTGCTGGACAAAGTAGCGTATCTTTCGGATCTGTTTTTTGAAGCACTGATGAAAATGCGGCCATCCTTCCTACTTATGTCCTTGTATCTTAGATGGCAGACCTCGGACAGCCTGAGTCCGGAAGAGTAAAGTAGTGCGACACAGGCTTTGAGCCTAAGGTCTTCGATTGAACCAATGAACTCCATGACTTCATCCAACGTCATGACCTCAGGCAGATAGTGATTGATTCTCATGGTTGGAACTTCGTACCTGTCCCAGGATTGCTTAAGTATAAATAGCCTGAAGAATCTAATTTGAGAAGAATGAGCCCTTATGCTGTGGTTAGAAAGCTTCTTTGTCCTCTTAAGGAACAGAAGATAAGTCCTTATGTCATTGTAGGATGCATCTTGAGGATTGATGTTCAAGGTATCAAGCCACTGAAGATATGATCTCAGGAATGACTTATAGTTAATCCTGGTGTTTTTTGTGAGGTCTCGGAGTTCGAGGTAATAGTCCATTTGTGAGAGGTAGTTTTCTAAAACGAGTTTATCCAATATAGTGTCTCCTTTTAAAGCGAAGAGATGCATTGTGCAGCAATGCTTAAAAGGAGGGGACCTTACAGGCTGGCTGAAAATTTCAAGGGTTATGTTGTTGAATCGGATAGAATATGATACCATAGGCGTACAAATAGTAGTTGTCCTCCTTTAGGTTATTTGTAGTTTGTCGTGATTCCACAATAAACCAACAAAGAGGATTAAACTACTATTTTTTTATGCGAAGAAATACTCTGTTAATTCAAGAGGCATAAGTATAGAATTTAGACAAGGAACTATCGCGTAGCGATTTTGTACAATTAAAAGATGAACAAATGGAGGT
>DAKU01000147.1:119348-120531 GCA_002508425.1 Methanosarcinaceae archaeon UBA470 | reverse complement strand
TTGGCATAGGTTTCATAGACATTATTCCATACGGAATCATCCACTAGTTCAGGGTCGGTAACTTCCCATCCCCATAGATTGTCCACGAATTCAGCCATCATTCTGCCACCAGCATATCCAGATCCCTGCATACCTTCTATCCACTTGGAATTGAAATATCTGGAACGTAGGTTCTTGCTCAGATATTCCTTCATTCCGGTCATCTGGGCATTATCTGGATCCCTGGTATCTGAAACATACATCTCTGGAGTCTGATGATCATCCCTTACATATCTCGTTGCAAGGTTCAGTCCACCGAAATACTGGAAGAAATCATCGTTGTCCAGGGTATCATACAGATTAGAAGAATCTGAATGAACTGATGCGTCTACCTCCTTCAGATTGGATGTAAGCAGTTCCTGACACTGATATCCCCACAGCTCAGTACCATAGACATAGCCCATCTTCTCAAGATACAGGGTCGCGATCTCATCCTCGTTATCCCAAGTACCGCTTGCTTCTATTGCATCGCCAACCAGGATATCATAAGTTCCATCCTGTACTGCAAAGCATCTCATGGTGGAGAGGGTTTCGGCCATGGAAGCAGTTTCTTCCTCGGTATTAAAAGATCCCCGAAGGCTTTCGTAAAGATCCTGGTATATGGTTTGTGTACTGGTGTTAACATAGTTGGGATAATTCACGGAAGGAGCCGTATTTGCAAGTTTCACTGCATCATCAAGCATTTTGATCTTGCTTGGGAATGCATCCCTCATACCTGCAGTTGCATAAACTATGTCAATACGGGGTCTTCCAGGTAAGGAAGCATCATAGTTGGGCAGCAGTTCTTCTTCAGGAATGAGTTCCACACCAACAACGTAACCATTTCGATCCCATACCGGCTTCACACCCAGCAGGTACATGACTTCGGCTTCCAGCGTACCATGGTCGCGAATGAACTCCACGCCGAACCTGGAGAAAGAGACCTTTGTCGGATATTCACCATGTTCCTCGTAGTAATCCACTAGCATTTCCTGTGCAAGCATTACTCCTAATTTCCATGTGGCTTCAGACGGATAAAGTTCAGGGTTCACTCCATAAAAATTCCTGCCTGTAGGCACAGCATTGGGGTTCATTACGGGATCTGTACCCGGACCTGCGGGTATGAACCCAGCACTTAAAGCATCGATCACCCTGTCCATCTCTA